>JAFZNK010000060.1 GCA_017550965.1 Thermoguttaceae bacterium | reverse complement strand
GGCGTTGGCGATTACTTCGGCGGCGGCGCGGCCCGGCGCGTCGTTGTCTGCCAGTATGTAGACAAGTTTCTCGGCAAGATAGCGCGGCGCGTATTGCGTCCAGCGCCCGGCGTTTGACGCCGCGCCCGTTGTGGTCGCTACGGCTTCGCCCTGCATGTCGGCAAGCGCGGCCCGTAGCTTTTCGGCGCTCTTTTCGCCCTCTGCAATATAAACGGATTGGCAAGCGGGCGCGGCCAGTTCCGGCGCGTTATATGGGGGGATCGTCGCGCGGTCGAGGCCCTTTGAATACGTCCAGCCCCCCGCGCCGTCTGGAACTAGTGAAAATATCGACTTGTCGACGATAGCGCCGTTGCGTTCTATCGCGACGCGTTCCCCGGTCGTTTTATCGTAGAAGTCGACGCGGCGGGCGTTGAATACGGGCGCGCTGTTTTCGTCCCTGTAGATATAATCGCGCGTTTCTGGTCTTGCTTCGGCTTCGGGAACGACGCGCAAGCCTTTTTTTGACGTTTCCGGCGCGGGGTCGCTTTGTGGTCGCGCCGAAGGTTCCGCCGTGATCGGCGGCGCGGCCTGGATTGTCAAGGCGTGTTTCGGGGTCAAGAGCGAGGGCGCGCCGTCGAGCGCGTCGACGATTCCGCGTATAGCGGCGTTGACGTCCATTCTTAGCGCGTTTTGGTAAAAGTCAAGCGGCGTATAGGAACGGCCCCCGCCGCCGCATTGACGGCAAAAGGCAAGCCAGCCCGCGCCGCCGTCTTTTGGTCTAACAAGTTTAAAACGGTCGACGCCGCCGCATATAGGGCAAGGCGCGCCCGTCGCGCGTTCTCGGCCCGTTTGCCGCGCGTGTTCGATTAGTTCTGAAGGAACGCCCGCAAGCGCGAAAACGTCCAGCGCGGCGGCGGGGTCGTTTGCGAGTCGTTCCTTGAGCGCGTCGAGGTTGTAACGGTCGTTTCGATTGGAAACGCGCGTTTTTTTGGCCGTTTTTTCAAATTTTCCGCTTGCAAAGGTTGTTTTTGTCGACATTTTAGTTTATAATATCCCCTGTAAAGATTGTTTTACACGGGTTAAAATAGCCCGCGATTGACGCCGCCCCTGTAGTTCCGTTACGGGGGCGGCCTTTTTTTTGCTTGTTTAACGTCGCGCTCTTTCGCGGCGTTCCGTCGTTATTGGTTCGCGTCGTTCGCCATGATCGGCGCGCCGTCTCCCTGATCGGCGGTCGAGGTTCCGGCGGTCTGGACGTTTTCGCCGCCCGCCCAACGTTCCAGGGCGCGCCGTGAAAAGATTAAACGCCGCGCCACTTGTCTACAAGGAACGGCGCCGCGTTTAACGTACTTTGTCAACGTTTGCGGCGATATGTTCAAATAGGCGGCGGCTTCGGCGCGGTTTAAAATGTCGCTTTGAGCTTGCGCGGCGTTTAGTCGCGCGGGGTTAAGAGTAACAATAGAAGAAAGAGCCATTTTAAAAGCCTTAAAATTAAAAGGTTTGACAATGGCGTAAAGCAAGAGAAAAAAGAAAAAACAAGATTCTAACAGCCCTTGCTTACGCGTTGACGGAATAAAACAGGCGCGACAACTAACGCTTGTTTTCCCTTTACAATGGACTTTTAAGGCGTTTCTGCCACAACGCGCGCTTGCTTCGCGTTCGAGCTTTCCCGGTTCCATCAGTTGCCGAAGTTGTAAGCAAGGGTTAAAAGCTAACGCCGATTCTATAACGACTCTTGCTATTTCTCAAGCGCTTTTTTAGTTTTTTCTTGCTTTTATTTTTCTTTATTACTCTTAAAACGTCTTTTAACTTGTTTGTTTGCTTTTGATTAAAGCGTTAAAAACTCTTTAAAAATTGTTTTCTATTCTTTTGTTAAAAAACGCTTAACCCGCTTAATCTGTTTAACTCAATGTTAAATTAGGTAAAATATTGTTAAGTTAGGAAACATTAAACGAAAAAATAAGAACGCGCGCCGATAAGAAAAAGCAACAAGCGACGCGACGCGCTCCCCCTCTGCAAGAGGAAAACGCGCCCCCGTCTCTTGTTGTTTGGTTTCGCCCCCGGCCTGCTTTTTTGTCTGGTAAACTCTGAAGCGGTCGCGGGGCTTTTTCTTTTCTTGCGCGGTCTAATAAGCTCCTTGTATCTGGAACGAGGGGCGCGGCGCGGCGCCGTGTAGGGCGTAAGCGGTCGCGCGTCGTTTGGTTTCTTCAAGCCGTCGCTCTAGGGGCGTTCCATAATCGGCGCGGCGTTCGCCGTTTCCCTTAGCAAGAGAGGAAGCGAGCGCGACGCGCGCGGGGGCGCGTTGCGCAATTGACGCGGCGCGGGCGCGGGGGTTGTCCGCATGATCATGCGTCGCGGGTTCCAGGCGTTGACGGTAGCGCCCTTCGGCGTTCCGGTTCTCC
>JAFZNK010000059.1 GCA_017550965.1 Thermoguttaceae bacterium | reverse complement strand
TTAATGTCCCAGTAAACGCTAAGCGTCAGGCGCTCTTAATACAAGAAAACCTGAACCGCCCGATATTATACCACATTTGGGACTCAAGAGAAAGTTAATCCGACTCCGGAAGACAATAATTTTTTATTTCGTCACAACTTTAAGGAAATATCGCGCCTAACGTCGAGGGCGCGCCTGTCCGGACGTTCGCCTGTCGCGCACTATAGCAAAAAAAAGAATCGGGCGATAAAAAGCGAAACCATTTTGACGCAGGAAGGGTCTATACCTGTAGACGGCGAATAAAAAGCTCGTCGTCAATTGTCAACAATACGTTTCAGCTACTGAGTTTATCGAGGGAATATCATCATGCGACAGAATATAATAACCGTTCTTCTTTGCGTTTCTGTTTTGGGATTCAACGCTCACAAGATCATGGGCGCGCCCGCTTCAGATCATGGTTCTCAACCGCCCGATTTTGGCGCCCCGCCGCCGGATTTCGACGGCGCGCCTCCCGATTTCGGAACTCCTCCGCCGGACGGCGGTTTTATGAGAACTCCTCCCGGAGGAAGAAACCGGACTGTCGAATATTCCGGAGCGCGTGAAATTAAGGAAACCGTCTCGGAAGAAAACGGCGTTTATTCGAGCGACGAAGCCCCTCAAGTCGCCGTTTTGGTCTCTGGCGGAGAATCGAAATTTACGAAGCCGACCGTTACAAAGAGCGGCGCTCCCAACGGACGAAGCGACGACTATGATTTCTACGGTGTGAACGCCGCCGTTCTTGTGTACGATCGGGGGAAATTGGATATTGTCGGCGGGTCGATAACGACGGATTCCGCGTATTCGAGCGGACTGTTCGTTTACGGTTCCGGCGAAGCGACTATTCAAGACGCCGTAATTAAAACGAACGAGCATAATTCGGGCGGAATTATGGTAACGGGGGGCGGAACGCTTACCGCGCGAAACCTTAACGTCGTAACCGAAGGGGGTTCTTCCGCGCCGATTCGCTCGGATCGCGGAGGGGGGAAACTTGTCGTGGAAGGGGGAACGTTCCAGGCGAACGGCCCTGGTTCGCCGACCATTTATTCCACCGCCGACATTACCGTAACCGACGCGAATTTGTTTGCGACAAAGTCGGAAGGCGCGATTATCGAGGGCAAAAACTCAATCGCATTGAAAAACGTGAAGTTAGTCGACGACAACTCCGCGTTGCACGGAAAATCCACGACGCGTAAAAACATCTTCATTTATCAGTCGTTTTCCGGCGACGCCGAAGTCGGCAAGTCGAATTTCGTCGCGGAGAATTGCGAAATCACGACGAAAAAAGGCGACTCGATTTACGTTACCAACACCAGTTGTGACATAACGTTGCGAGGCAATACGTTTGTGAACGAAGATCCGGAAGGATATTTCTTCCGTGCGCGTCGCGAATCGTGGGGACGTAAAGGATCCAACGGCGGCAAGGCGAATTTGCTTCTTGAAAAGCAACGCGTCGAAGGAAATATTTTTGTCGACAATATTTCCGAATTAACGCTGACGTTGACGAAAGAAACGAATTACGTCGGCGCCATAAACGCCGCGAATACCGGCAAGCGCGTCGACCTTAAACTTGACAAGTCCTCGACGTTGGAACTTACCGCCGACAGCTATGTTACGAGCCTTGACAACGAAGATTCGACGGGTAAGAACATTATCCTTAACGGCTATCGACTTCACGTGGGCGAAACGCCTGTTGAAGACGGTATTGTCGACGTAGCGTCCGACGATTCAGAAATGAGAATGGGGCCGCCAGGCGGTATGAGAAGAGAACGCCCCGGCGAAATGAGAGGCGGACGTCCGCGTCCCGGCGAGTTTAATGGAAACGACGATAACGGCGGAAGAACGACTCCTCGAGATCGTTCCGGAAGAGGCGGGGAAGGACGCGGCTAAACGAAAGCGTCGACTTCGAACAACTTAGCGCGGGCACGACGTCAGAAAACGTCTTACCCGCGTTTTTTTGTCGGCTGACGACAGACGTTCGCGACTCGAAATCATTCGTATTTGACTTCGAATTTCGCGTCTTTTTTCTCGATGTTGACCGTCAGCTGTTCGGAACCGGTGAACCCGTATTTGTCGAACAGTTCCATGTACTCTTGCGGAACGGGCGTAACCTCGGGCGGGTCGTTCCAATAAACGACGACTTTATTTTCGCCGGGTTTGACGCCCTTTTGGCTGGCGGTGTGAACCGCTTCGAACGTTCCGTCGGCGTTGACTTTCGCCATGCTCGGACGCGAGCCGTCGGTCGGTTCAAATTGAATGTGGAAACGGTCGTCGAGCGGTTTGCCCTGATACGTTACGGTCCCGGAAATCGGTACGAGCGAATAAGGAGCCTTTGGCTTGCAACCGCAAACAACGGCCAACGCGCCGACGCTTGCCGAAGCCAGGAAAGTACGTCTATTCATAGTGATTATCCGTCTTCTTAGGGGAGAGTAAAAGTTCAGGCCCGACGCGTTTTAAGACGCGTCGAACCGAAACGGGATATTGGCGACGCAAACGTCGCGTTTTATCAGAACAGCGCCGCGCCGCCGCCCGCTTGCGCTCCGCCCAGTCCGGCGGCGTAGTTGGCGCTCGCGCGCGTGAACGTCGCGTAATAGACGTTCGTGTCGCATGTTTCACTCACGAAGTGGACGGAACCGTCGGCCATGCACGCGTTCAAGCCGCCCGGATGGAAGCTGTGGACGGTGCGCGTGTCTTCGTAGCTGTACGAGAGGCAGTTAGGCGGAATGTTCATAACGCCGCACTGCGTGAAGAGCCCGTATCCTTCGGTCCAGTGTCCGACCGCAATGAACGGATTGCACCCAAAACCGGTCTTTACGGCGCCCGGCAACGTAACGCTGGAGAGTTCCATCACCATAAAGGTGTGGGAGGTTCCGTCGGTAATCGACGCGAGATCGCAACGGCTGTTGCACCAGAACAAACCGAAGAACGGCCCGCGAATGCAACCGTTGATATCGGCGACGGTGATCCCGATATTTTCAACGGTGGTTCGTTCGGGAAGTTCGGAACCGCCGTTGACGGCGTAGTCTTTTTGGGAACCGATCGGCGCGACGCTCGACGGCGTGGAGGGACAACGGAACGCGCTGGGCGCGTTGGAACCGGCCTCTTTGTTGACTTCGTCGCCGCATGTCGGATGACCCGCGTCGTGCCCATAGTTGCCGTGGACGCAGTAGTTCGTGTACGCGCGTCTTGTGAAGTCGATGGACGAATAGAGCGAGGCGCCTTCCATTTGTGGAAGAATGAACGCCGCCCAACCCATCATGCCGTGATAAACGCCTCCGGCTTCGCAAGCGAGCCCCGTGCCGGTAAGCGGATTCGCGCTGTTGCGCGCGTTGAAGAACGTGTTCCCCGGCGGGAAGACTTTGTTCGTGTCGTGATAGTTATGCATCGCCAACCCGAATTGCTTGAGGTTGTTCGTGCACTGCATACGGCGCGCCGCTTCTCGAGCCGCCTGAACGGCCGGAAGCAAAAGACCGATTAAAATACCGATGATCGCGATGACGACCAGGAGTTCGACGAGCGTGAACCCCTTTGACGATTTTTTGAGCATGGCGATTCTCTCCAATACTACCCGTGGGATTAAAAAATGAACGCGGCAAAACGCGTACGCAACAAGCGTCGCTAAACCAAAATATGCAAAAGCCGGTCGGCTTTTCAACGTCTTAATACGGGGCGTTTTTCCGTTCTCTCACGGGGACGGAAGCGACAAATCACGGGGAGCAAAGGTGCAATCTCAGAAGACGAACTGATTGCGCAAACGCCAACGACTCTAATTGTAATGGAATTCAGAACACAGCGCAAGTTTTTTTCGACGATTTTCAAAAAAATGCGCTGAAAACTACAGAAAAACAGACCGGCGAAGGAAAGACCGCGAAGCCTTCCCTTCGTTATTCTCGGAAAATCTTCGAAAAAATAAAAGCCGTTTATTCGTATTTGACTTCGAATTTCGCGTCTTTTTTCTCGATATTGACCGTCAACTGTTCGGAACCGGTGAACCCATATTTCGCAAACAAGTCTTTGTATTCTTCCGGAACGGGGTTAACCTCGGGCGGATCGTTCCAATAGACGACGACCTTGTTCTCGCCGGGCTTAACGCCTTTTTGGCTGGCGGTGTGAACCGCTTCGAAGGTTCCGTCGGCGTTGATTTTCGCCATGCTCGGACGCGAACCGTCGGTCGGTTCAAATTGAATGTGGAAACGGTCGTCGAGCGGTTTGCCCTGATATGTCGCGGTTCCGGAAATCGGAACGAGCGAATAGGGAGCTTTCGGTTTGCAGCCGCATACGACGGCTAACGCGCCGACGCTTGCCGACGCCAGAAAAGTACGTCTATCCATAGTGATAATTCGCGTTTTGTTAAAGGAAAGGGAAAACGTCGGCTCGACGCGCTGAAAGTGCGCTTCAAGCCGACGAAAAAGGCGCTTTTAGGCGAGGTTCGTCAGAACAGAGCCGGACCGCCCGCGCATTTCGCTCCGCCCTGCCCCGCCGGGAAAGAGGCGGCCGCGCGGGAGAACGTCGCGTAATAAACGTTCGTGTCGCACGTTTCGGTCACGAAGTGGACGGAACCGTCCGCCATGCACGCGTTCAAGCCGCCCGGATGGAAGCTGCGCGGAGCGCGGGAGTCTTCATGATAGGTCAGGCAGTTGGGCGGAATATTCATGACGCCGCAATGCGTGAAAATACCGAAACCGTCGGACCAGTGCCCGACCGAGATGAACGGGTTGCACGAGTAGCCAACCTTCGTCTGATTCGGAAGCGTAACGCTGGAAAGTTCCATGACCATGAAGGTGTGGGACGTTCCGTCGGTAATCGACGCGAGGTCGCAACGGCTGTTGCACCAGAATAAACCGATGAACGGACCGCGTTGGCAGCCGTTGAGGTCGCCTACGATCGGGCCGACGGCGTCGGTCGTGGTTCGTTCGGGAAGTTCGGCTCCGCCGTTGACGCAGTAGTCTTTTTGGGATCCAAGCGGCGCGACGCTCGACGGCGTGGTCGGGCAACGGAACGTGCTCGGAGCGTTGGAGCCGGCTTCTTTGTTGACCGCGTCGCCGCACGTCGGATTGGAAGTCGAGTGTCCGTAAGGATTGGCGTGGACGCAGTAGTTGGTGTACGCGCGTTTGGTGAAATCGATGGAGGAGAAGAGCGACGCTCCTTCAATCTGCGGAAGAATAAACGCCGGCCAACCCATCATGCCGTGATAAACGCCCCCCGCCTCGCAGCCCAAACCGGTGCCGGTAAGAGGGTTCGCGCTGTTCTTCGAGTTGAAGAGCGTGCACCCCGGCGGGAAGACTTTGTTGACGTCGTGATAATTGTGCATCGCCAACCCGAATTGCTTGAGGTTGTTGGTGCACTGCATACGACGCGCCGCTTCTCGCGCCGCCTGAACGGCCGGAAGCAAAAGACCGATTAAAATGCCGATGATCGCGATAACGACCAACAATTCGACGAGCGTAAAGCCCTTCTTGTCGCGTAGTTTCATTAGTAGCTCCTAAGGCGTGCAAAAGATGCGAATACAATGCGTAAACCGACAGCGAAAAACAAACGAATAAAAACGCCGCCGTCAGCTTAAACGGCACGCGCGAAGGCAATCGGGCACACGCACAATTACCCCGCGCGCTCATGGATTGTATCGGAAAGGATTGCCTGGCGCAACAATTTTTTGAAAGTTTTAGAAAATATTTTCATTTTTTACAAAAATCTTTTCGCGGACCCTGAGAAGCTATTTTCGCTGAAATCGGCGGCGTTTTTTTCGAATTGGGACTCTCAAACCGCGACGCGATTATATCAATCGCGCGAAGTTGCAGAGATAATCGGAATATTAGGAATAAGAGAAAGAGTCGAGCGAAAAAGTTGAGCGAAAAAACCAAAATTTTCAAGAAAAAACTTGTCAATTCGAGTTTGTTTGGTTAATCTTATAGAATAGCTGGGTAGAGGCGTTTATTATGGCGCGTTCTCGGCGACGACTTTTGGAAGGCGCTCCTGTCGCGCGTTCGCTTGGCGCATGTCGCGCTCGAGGACGCAGGGAGCGGATATTGGCGGCCGCGCGGAGTAGACGCGCCTTCGGCGCCGCTGCGGAAAAACGCGTTGTTTCCGCGCGACGCGGTAGAACCTAATTGAGGACAGAAAATGAAAGTTGAAAAAATTTCGCTGCGACGTTCGATCAAAACGCTATTGTGCGTTCTCCTTATGCTAGGATTCTTCGCCTGCCTTACCCCTCAAGGCATGTGCCAGAGAAACAACAATAACAACA
>JAFZNK010000058.1 GCA_017550965.1 Thermoguttaceae bacterium | reverse complement strand
CGCTAAAATGCAGGATTCTGTAAACAACGCGGCGCCAAAATCTACGAACCCGCCGCCCACAAACTGCGCGTCGACTTCGTTCTCCCCAAACAACGCGGCGCTTAGAAGCTCGACAGTCCTTCGGTTCCGCCTTCGTTCAAATACCGCTCGGCGTATTTCAAAACCAGCGCGTGAAATTTCAGCGCGCAGCCGGGATCGCGTTCGAGCATATGCCCCGAATGAGGAAACTCGACGCAGTCGAAAAGAATCGAGTCGTCGGGCGACGCCTCGTCGATTCCTTTCGCGCCCAGTTCCTGAAATCTCGCCTTGAGTTTCGCGCAATGCTTCGTACCGACAAGCGGGTCTTTGCCGCCGTAGGCGGAGACGGTCGGAATCGCGTTTTCCGCGGTGAGAAACGCCAGCGGCGAACACGCGTCGATCAATTCCTCGGTCTTTTCGTCTGGGTTGTTCATCTGCTCTGCGGAAATCGGTTTGGAGCGATTCATCGCCTGAACGAGCTTGCCGACGTCGCCGGGCTTCAGGACAGGATCCCACGCGTCGACGTGGTTGTCGATCGGGGCGACGCGCGGCGCGATAAACACGACCGGAATCGGCGCCGTTTTTCCGCGCGAATACGCGTAGAGCGAAATAATATGGCCTCCGGCGGAATCTCCGCCAAGCGCGACGCGATCAAGCTCAATTCCGCGCTCCGCCGCGACTTCTTTCAACTTCGCGAGCGCCGCGTCGATTTCGTCGAGCACGGCGAAGATCGTATAGAACGAACTCGTCTGCCCTTCTTTGTAGAGCATATACTCGACGGAAGCGGTTACGTAGCCCTGTTTGGTCATACGCCGCGCAAACGCGCGCATATCGCCGCGCGACCCGCCGACCCACGCTCCCCCGTGAACGTAAACAAACGCCGAGCGCGACTTTTCCGGCGCCAGTTCGCGCGGATAATAGACGTCCAAATAATTCCAGTCTTTATCGTCGTAAGGCGTGTCCAGGACGGTCTCGCCGTCGACGCCCTCTTCCCAACTTTCCGTATACCCCGACGCGACAAGAATACCGCGCATTTTGTAGACGGAATACATTCCGCAACTGGCGACGGTTATCGCGATCGCGGCGAGCGCGCCTAACAAAACGGCGACCCAACGCAATTTGCCGTTTTTTCTGGTCGGTAACGCGGAATCTTTCATCGCAGGCCCTGATTCTTTCTATTTGACGTTGTTCAACGGCTCCGCCAACGGTCTGACGGCGCGATCCAATATTCCATTAAGAGCCGCGAGCGCAAGTCCGTAATTCGTGATCGGCGTTCCCGCTTCCAGCGCGCGATTGATTCGCGACGCCATCTCGCGACGGTTGAACATACACGCGCCGCAATGAATAATAAGGTCGTATTGTCGAAGCGCGTCGACGTCCGGAAAATCGTGGCCCTGAACATGATCGACCGTCAGTCCTTCGCCGATTTTTTTGCGCAGCGCGCGCGGAATTTTCACCGTTCCGATATCTTCTTCGATAGGATGATGCGCGCACGCTTCGGCAATTAACACGCGCGACGTTTCCGTAAGAGCGTCGATCGCGCGCGCCCCCGCAAGCATCGCCGTCAAGTTTCCCTTTTGGCGCGCGAAAAGGATCGAAAACGACGTCAGCGGAACGTCGTCCGGCGTCGCCGCCGCGACCGTTTTGAACGCTTGCGAGTCGGTAACGACCAGCGCGGGCTTATATCGTTTCAACGCCTCGCCAAGCATATTCTCCTTGACGACCACGCAACCAAGATCGGCGTCGAGAAGATCGCGAATCGTCTGAACTTGCGGGAGAATCAGACGGCCTTTGGGGGCTTCTTTGTCGATCGGCGTTACAAGAAGGACGAAACTCCCCGGTTCCACGAGATCGGAAACGATTGGAGGCGGAGCGAAAAACTCGTCGGGCGCGAGTTTAGTCAACGCCTCGCGCAATTTCGGCGCGCCGACTTTTGCGGCCGCGTCTAATTTGGCGGAAAAAGGAACCGCCGTTAAGTCGCGCGAAGTCAGAGACGAACAAATCGCGTCGACTCGCTCTTGTTCGGCGGCGTCGAT
This sequence comes from Thermoguttaceae bacterium, assembly GCA_017550965.1. Classification (GTDB taxonomy): domain Bacteria; phylum Planctomycetota; class Planctomycetia; order Pirellulales; family Thermoguttaceae; genus RUG369. The sequence continues at coordinate 10,092 of JAFZNK010000058.1, read as the reverse complement.
CTTATTGACGACAACGAGAACCGGAATCGACCGCGTTTTCATATCGTCGACGAGCGATTCTTCGAACTCGCCCCACGCGTCGTCGCCGCGCGTCGCGTCGACGACGATCAGCGCCAAATCGACGCGATCGAACGTCTGACGCGTTTTGGCGACTCTTTTTTCGCCAAGCGCGCCAAAATCGTCGATTCCCGCCGCGTCGATGAACACGACCGGGCCAATCGGGAGAAATTCGACCGCTTTTTCGACGGGATCGGCGGTCGTCCCCGCCACGTCGGACACAATCGAGAGATTTTGCCGCGTCAACGCGTTGAGCGTCGACGACTTTCCCACGTTTCTTCTTCCGAACACGCCGATATGCAGACGCAATCCTTTTGGAGTCGACAATCGATTCAAAACGTTCTCCTTGTTCTTTTCAACGTTCGACGGGCGCCGTTGGTATTCGATGCGGCCCCGTCTTTTAAAATTGTATCAAACGATCGAAGTAGCGGAATAGCTCGGCGCGTAATTAAGAGCGCTTCAAAAAAATAATCGTAAAAAATAAAAATTATATGTTTCCAGCGTCGAACTCGCGCGTTATAATAACAGGCGCTCCTTTTGCGTCGACAGGCGTCAAGTCGACGCCGTCGTTCCGCGACGGGAAAACGCGGAGTTTTTGGGGCTATGCGGTAAAAAACGACGCCGACGACGTTGAATAATAATTAAATTCGCCTGCGTTTTTTATTTTTGTTTAGAAACTTTTTTCGCTCCGGGGCGTTTATTCTAACGTGAATACTCGACGCTTATCGGAACGACGCGGTTGTCGCAACGATTGAAAACGTCGAACGCCGTTTTAGCAAACGGCGCCGACGGCAATGCAAGGAACTTCCTGTGACTGTCGAAGATTCGCTCAACGCAACCTCTTTCGGAGTCGACGAAGAGGCGCGTCTTATGCTTGCCGCGCAAGCGAACGACGTTTTTGCGTTTGAAGAGCTCACGACGCGCAATCAGGGACGCGTTTACGCGTACCTCCAGCGTTTTGTCGGAGATCCTCAGCTTGCCGAGGATCTCGCGCAGGAAGTTTTTATGCGCGTCTACAAACATCGCGCCACTTATCGTCAAGAAGCTCGATTCTCCACCTGGCTCTTCCGAATAGCTCATAACGTGGCGTATAACGCGCTGCGAACCAAAAGCAGGCGTCCGGAAACGTTGTTCAACTCGGCGGCCGGGCAAAGCAGCGGAGACTCGACTCAATTCGAATTTGAAGAGAACATTTTAACGCGCAGCGGCTCTACGCCCACGCAAAAAGTCGCGCGATTGGAAAAACAGGCGATTGTGCGCGACGCCGTTCAAAAGCTTCCTCCAAGGCAACGCCAGGCGGTGCTCCTCTCGCGATTTGAAGGGATGAGCTATCAGCAAATCGCCGACGTCATGGCGACGTCCCAGGAAGCGGTAAAATCGATCCTTTGCCGCGCGCATAAAAATTTAAAAGAGATACTCACGCCTTTTATCGAAGAAGGGAAACGACCGGAATGAAAGAACCGAGCCTCGAAAGCGCGCGCGACGGCGCGACGGGACCCGACGATTCCGAGCTCGTCCTCGTCTTCGACGAAGAGGAACTCCAGGACGAGTCGTGGACTCCGGATCCCGTCGACGAAGAAATCGCCGCGTATCTTGACGGCGAAATGTCGCCCGAAGAACGAACCGCGTTTGAAGCGAAAGTCGAAGCGTCCGAAACGATCCGCGCGAAACTCGACGCCGAGCGCTCCGCCTGGAACGCGCTCGCGCTTCTGGACGAAGTCGAAAAGCCCAGCGTCGACCTTACGGAATCGACGCTCGGCAGACTAAGCGAGGAAACTCAGGCGGAACTGCAGGCGGCGGACGAAAAAAACAAACGTCGCCGACTTGTTCTCTACGCGACGACGACTCTGGGCGCGTGCGCGCTCTTTGTTCTCGGCTATTTCCTATCCGCGACGTTCTTCCCCGACCTCCGGCAAAAACGGCAAAAGGATTGTCAGGTGGTCGATCGGCTCGAACAACTTGGCGCGGTCGACAGTTTGGAATATTTAATCGCGCTCCACGAAGCGAAATTGTTCGCTCCCGCCCCGGAAAAAAACGACGACGCGCAAGGCCCCGACCGGCGCCCCAACGCCGACTTCTTCCTCCCGGATTTCAAGCCCGGCCCGAAAAAAACGTACGAGGAACTCTCGCAAGATCGCGCGTTCTACCGTCGCGAACTCCAATTTGAGAACCTAGACGAACTCGAAAAAAACAAGTACCGAACGCTGTATCGCCAAATTGAAGCGGCGCCTAATTCCGAAGAACTCTGGACGACAGCCAACGCCTACGTATTCTGGCTCGCGACGGCCGTCAACGACGCGGAAATCGAGCAATTGCAGGAATCGTCGATTCTCAAACGAATCGAGATGATTAAGGGCAGGCAGGAATTCTTCAGGAGAATGCAAGAGTTTTACTCCCAGGCGAGAACATCCGGCTTTACCGGCGCTCGAGCGTCCGACGACCCGCAACGTCGCGTCCAGGGTTCCGAACCCGGCGCGCGCGAAAACAGATCGCCGACGGCGATCGCCGTAAGACTGACGCTTCCCGAGAATCTCCGGGACGAAGATCTTTCCCCCATTTACCGTCGTTACGAAGAATTCCGACGAAAGAGCGGCGAGGAATCGCGAGGCGACTCGCGTCAACAAGGCGTCTTTACGTTCCTGACCCAAACGGACAATCAGGAACTTCTCGCGTTGCTGTCCCCTAAGGCGCGGGATTACCTGCTTGCGCAGCCGGACGCCGACGTCTCCTCGGCGCTGGGTCTGCTCGTTATGCTCAGCTTCCTGGAAAACAACAACGGCGGAGCGAACAACCGCGCCAACGCTCAAAACGGCAATCGGCAACAGCAACGGCGCCAGTTCGCCAACAACGGATTCGACGGCGGGCGTTGGGATCGACGCTGGCGTTTTGAAAGAAACGATTACGCGCCGCAAAATCAAAATTCCGTCGAAAATCTCGCCAAAACGCTCCGCGACGCGCCCGGCGACGTCAAATCGTACGTCGTGTCGAGCGCTCCGCAAGCGGCGATGCTCGCTTTGCTGGGCCTGCATTGGAATTCAAGTCGCAGGCCCAACGAGGGCGGATCCGCGCCCGGCCCTTTCTCCGCGCCCCAGACGCCTCCCAACGGCGGCTTTGCGCCGCAGGGGCCTCGTCCGTTCGGAAACCCGGCGTTTCCCGCGCCGACGTCCGCGCCTCAGCCTGATAATTCAAGAAAGCCCGAAGCCCCCTCCGCCCAACAATCGCCGCCGCGCCAATGAGCGCTTTTCGGCGTCGGAAGATTTTTTTGACGAAATTCAAAATTTTTGTTCCGGGGGGTTGATTAATAAAACGCTCAAGTGTAGAATCTTCTCCAACAGCTTTGGGAAAGCAAACCAATACCGCAAAAACGCCAATATGAGCCTTGGGGCCAAGAAATTTCATAAAAATCAAAATCCGTTGAAATTATTGTTCCCTAGATGCGTCTATTTTACCAGACGAATACGCTAGATATAGAGTCGGTTTCGCAACGAAGCCGTTACAATCGTTAAAAGCGATATATTGAAAACAAAAGTCAAGTTTTTCTTAAAAATATCTGTCAAAACGGATATTTCAACTTGATTTTATAAATAGCTTCGCTATATTTTAACGCAGAGTAAAAAGAGTTAAGATAGAGAAGAAAATCTTATCATACCGTACAAATGCGTTGTTTACTTGGGTGACGACTTGCAACGACGCAGACGCCGAAGTCGAAGGGGTTCGACTTCGGCGTTTTTTTATGTATTGGCGCGTTCCTCTCCCGACAGCCGCGCCCGATAGACGGGGCTTTTGAGAAAAGCGTCTTTTGCGCTTCGCGTCCGTCCAACGCGTCGGAACGCGGAAAAACAACGGTTTCGTCTTGCGCAACAAAACGTCTTTTAACGCGACAATACGTTGACGTTCTTCATTTTCTTATTGACGTTTTACTAAAACAAAGTATAATTTCTAAGATTAAAAATCACGTTTCGTCGCGTCCGGGAGCCGACGGGTTCGGTTCTTTGGCGACGGGTTGTCAATCAGCGTCGGCATATTTCAAGCGAGTGTAGATCGATCGGAAATGCGTAACTAATAGTTGGGCGGTTGAACCGCGCAGGAGTTGGTCCAATGAATACGAATAGCGCTATCTCGACGAGCAAGTTGTTGTTGCCCGACCTTCGTGAGATGATCTCTAAAAACGACGTCGACGAAATGAACGTATTCTGTTCGGCCCTCCACCCAGCTTCTACAGCCGAATTCTTACAAGATCTCGAACCCGACGAAATCTGGACCATCTTTAAAGCGATCAGCGCGCCTCTTCGCGCCGAGATTTTCAGCTATTTTGAGCGCGAAGTCCAAGTCCGGCTCGTCGAAACGTGTCCGCGCGCCGAAGTCGCCAAACTGCTCGAAGAAACGCCCTCCGACGACCGCGCCGACTTGCTCAACGACGTCGATCCGGAAATCGCCGAAGAAGTCACCAAACTCCTCCCGCGCGAAGACCAGCAGGACGTCGCGTTGCTCGGTCAATACGACGAAGACCAGTGCGGCGCGGAAATGTCCTCCGACTTCGTGCGGCTTCGCGAAAACATGACGGTTAGAGAGGCGATTGCGGAAATCAGCGCGCAGACGCACCTGATGGAAACCGTCTACTACCTGTACGTGCTCGACGCGAACGGTCGGCTCGCGGGCGTGGTTTCCGCCAAAGACCTCCTGCGCCGAATCAATCAACAGGACGTTCCTATCAGCTCGTTTATGAAATCGGCGGGCACGCTCGTTACCGTCAACGACACCGAGAGTCGTGAAGAAGCGATTGAAGTCGTTAAGAAATATGACTTTATCGCCCTGCCCGTCGTCGACGCGTCTGGCAAGATGCTCGGCGTCATCACGCACGACGACGTTCTGGACGCGGCGGTTGAAGAACTCGTCGAAGACGCGCACATGAGCGCGGCCGTTAGTCCGCTCGACAACGAGACGTATCTCGGCGCAAATCTCTTTCTTCTGGCCAGAAAACGCTTTACATGGCTGGCGATCCTGCTCTTTGGAGCCATTACCACGGCGCTCATCTTGAAGCTGTTCAACGAAGTCAACGACCGCGTTACGTGGCTCGTCGCCTTTTTGCCGATGATTGTCTCGACGGGCGGCAATAGCGGCGGACAGTCCGCGACGCTCGTCATCACCGCGCTTGCGACCGGCGAAATTGAGCTTGTCGATTGGAAACGAATCGCCTTGCGCGAAATCGCCATGGGCGCGTTGCTCGGCGTCGCCATGGGAATTTGCGGCCTGATCAACGCGCTGCTCATTCACGGGTTCGACGTCCCGTTGTTCCAACTGCTTCTGGTGCCGTTGGCCGTCTTTTGCGTCGTCTTTTCGGCCAACCTGACCGGCGCGATGCTCCCGTTAATCTTCCAAAAGCTCAAATTGGACCCCGCGCTCATGAGCAACCCGTTTGTCGCGGGCATCTCCGACACGCTCGGCACGTTTATCTACATGGCGCTCGCCGCCATCCTGATCGCGCCGTTTTACGCATGATTTTTATCGACGCGGAGAGTTCGATTGAAATTCTCTCGCGTTCGCCTATAATATCTCACGTAGCGCGTTATTGGCGCCAGGAACAGAGAATCGATCGTTATAAGGAACCCAAACCAATGTCAAGTAATCGTCGTCCGGAATCCATGGAACGAATCACGACGCCAGAACTGGCGAACGCGTTCATCGAAGAACAACTTGCCGCGTTGCGCGCTCAAATCGGCTCGAAAAAAGTCTTGCTCGCGCTCTCGGGGGGCGTCGATTCGTCCGTCGTCGCCGCGCTCTTAATCAAAGCGATCGGTCAAAATCTCGTCTGCGTGCACGTCAATCACGGTCTGTTGCGCAAAGGCGAGCCGGAACAAGTCGTCGAAGTCTTCAAGAACCAGATGAACGCCAATCTCGTCTACGTCGACGCGATCGATCGATTCCTCGACAAACTCGCGGGCGTCGCCGAACCCGAACAGAAACGCAAGATCATCGGCGCCGAATTCATTCGCGTCTTTGAAGAAGAAGCGCGAAAACTCGACGGAATCGAATTCCTCGCGCAAGGCACGATCTACCCCGACATTCTCGAAAGCGGGCCGGTCAAGGCGCACCACAACGTCGGCGGCCTTCCGGAAGATCTGAACTTCGAATTGGTCGAACCGATTAAGTTCCTCTTCAAAGACGAAGTGCGCGTCGTTGGAACAGCGCTTGGTCTTCCGGACAACATGGTCTACCGTCAGCCGTTCCCCGGTCCCGGCCTTGGCGTGCGTTGCGTCGGCGCCATTACGCGCGACCGACTCGAAGCGGTGCGCGAATCGGACGCGATTCTCCGCGAAGAATTCGCGAAAAACGGGCTGGAAGGAAAAGTGTGGCAGTATTTTACCGTCGTGCCCGACTTCAAGTCCACGGGCGTGCGCGACGGCGTCAGAAGCTACGACTGGCCCGTGATCTTAAGAGCCGTCAACACCCGCGACGCCATGACCGCGACGGTCGAAGACGTGCCTTTCGCGCTCCTGCAACATATTACCCAACGAATCGTTACCGAAGTCAAAGGCGTCAATCGCGTGCTGTACGACCTGACTCCCAAGCCGACCGGAACCATCGAGTGGGAATGAGGCGTAAATCCGCGCCTCCCCGATACGACGTCCCATAAGGCGAAAACGGCGGGAATACCCCTGCTCTCTTCTCCGGCGCGGACGTCGAGAGTGCGGCCGCGGAATCGTCTGAAATAACGACCTTGACCTGTCCCGCGACGAGCTGTTTGCAAGCGGCGGGACGGTCAGGAAGCCTTTTGACGGCCTTTACGCACGCCTGTTAATACAAAACGCGGCGGATTATGGCCGCTGACGCTATGAAACGCGAAAACGAACGGCCGAAAGAAAACAATCATTCGCCTCTACGACCGACGTCAATCGGTTAAATCGGGATTTGAATTGAAACAGACGCCAGAAGACAACAGAAACAAAACAAGGGTCGCCCGTCGCGACGACTGGAAAACAAAGCCCATGCCCGAGCAGCGTGAGACTTTTACGCTTAACAGGTCTTTCAGCGACGAGGAAATGAACGCGCTCCGTCGCGGCAATATTCCGCAGGGCATGGAGGACAAGTGGTTCTGGTATATGGAGGGCTCGACTCTTTGGGCGCATCGCAGCTGGACGGGACACTGCGTTTATCAGATTGACTTTAAAGAAGATAATAATCACGTCGTAACGGTCAACCGCGATCCGGAACAATACGCGTGCGCCAGCGTCGACGAAGACGTCGCGTCTTTAAACAAACTTTTAGACTGGTGGACCAAGCCCTCTTACGATCACTATAACGAGTGGCTTTCGGAAACATACGACGCGTTGAAAAAATCAGGCGGGGCGCGGCGCTCAAAATAATTTCAATTTCCTACCCCTGACGCCAACGCTGGCGTTTATCTTCTATCGTTCCTCGGCAAATACATGAGTCAATACTATTATGTGCGTTGCACATAATAGTATTGACGTTTTCTTTGCAACGCGTACAATGCTGATAAGGAGGCTGTGCTATGAAGAATATCAACGTAACGCTTCGAGTGGATGAAGAACTGAAAAAACAGGCGGAGGCGCTCTTTTCCGAATTGGGGTTGAATCTAACGACGGCGTTCAATATTTTCCTTCGACAGACTGTTCGTGAACAGCGAATTCCTTTTCAAGTGGGCAAAAACGTTCCAAACGCGGTTACGCTTAACGCTATGGACGCGTCCGAAAAAGGAGAATACCTGTACGGACCTTATGACAGCGTTTCCGAAATAACGGACGAGTCTATACGCAAAGATCGTTTCTAACATTAAAACAAAGGGGGCAATTATGTGCGAAGTAACTCTTTCCATACCCGACGAAGTACTATTCGACTCTAAGATGAGCAAAACCGACGCTCTTGCATTTGCAAAGAAAGCGGTTGCGCTATGTTATTATACGCAAAATAAGGTTTCACTTGGATACTGCGCTCAAATTGCGGAAATGACAAAAGAGGCGTTCATCAGGTACCTGGGAGCAAATGGAGTGTCTATTTTCCAGTACGACGACAAGCAAGAGTTTCTTGAGGAAATGGACAATGCGTAAGGTAATCGTTAATACCACTCCGATAATTGCTCTTGCATCAGTAGGTCAGTTGAATCTACTGAAAAAAATCTATGAAGAGATAATAATTCCAGAGGCTGTCGACAATGAGATTATGAGCGAGCCCGCAAAAACGTTGGTTTCGACGTCTAATTGGATCAGAGTGGAGAAAATCAAGGGAACAACTCAAAAGAATTCTTTTAGCGCGAGACTCCACGAAGGAGAGATTGAAGTGATCATGCTCGCGCAGGAATTGAACGCCGACTTGCTGATTATGGACGACGACGCCGCCAAAAAAACGGCGAAGTATCTTGGTCTAACCGTTACAGGGACGATGGGCGTTCTCCTTAAAGCAAAAGAAAAAGGACTGATCAGCGAGGTGAAACCGCTCTTAAACGGGCTAATCGAAGACGGTTTGTACGTGAGCGCTACCGTTCAGAATTATGTCCTTGAACAGGCGGGTGAGCTTTAAAAAACTTTTGACGCTATTCTACGAATAGCTGAAGTTTGATAGTATAAGAAAAAGGTTGTTGGATAATGATAACAGACGCCGATCGAAAAAGAGCTATGCGAAACACGGCGGCGTTTCTCATCGAACATCTCATGGAAGATAAGAATTGTTCCAGAAACGAAGCGGTTGAACTGTTAATGAAAACAGCCGTCTACGAAGCCCTGATGGACGCCGAAACGGAACTTTATTTGGAATCCAGAGAGGCTGCGTTGGATATTTTAAAACATGAACTCGCCGGCAATCCATACCGATTGCTTGACTTATAATCCTGACGCCGCGCGCGAAAGTAAAGAAAAGACGAGATTGTAATATGAGAAAAACGAAGATCGTATGCACTATCGGACCGGCGTGCGAAAGTCCTGAAATGATCGAGAAATTATGTCTCGCCGGAATGAACGTCGCCAGACTTAATTTCTCGCACGGAACGCATGAGGACCACCAAAGGCGTATTGAGATTATTAGAACAGTCGCCGCCAAATTGCATATGCCGATCGCGATTCTGCTCGACACAAAGGGACCCGAGTTCCGAATCAAGACGTTTGCGGGGGGAAAAGTCTCGTTGAAGTCGGGGGATCGCTTTGTATTCTACTCTCAGGACGTCGTCGGAAACGAAGAGGGCGTTTCCGTCAGTTTTGAAGGGCTTTCGAAAAACGTCAAGTCCGGCGATCATATTCTGGTCAACAACGGACTTATGGACTTTGTCGTCAGAGAAATCGACGGCGAAAACGTCGTCTGCGAAACGCTCACCGACGGCGATTTGTCCGATCGAAAGAGCATGAATTTCCCCGGCAAGGTCATGAATTCCAAATATTTAAGCGACCAGGACCGCGCCGATATTCTCTTTGGAATCGAACATGACGTCGATTTTATCGCCTGCTCGTTTGTGTCCCGACCGGAAGATATCAAAGAGGTTCGGGAATTCATGGAGCAAAACGGCTCCCCCGATATCGAACTGATCGCCAAGATAGAAAACCAGTCGGGCATAGACAATATTGAAAAGATCTTTGGACTATGTTCCGGCATTATGATCGGTCGCGGCGACATGGGCGTCGAGATCGCGCCCGAAAGACTTCCGGCGGTGCAAAAGAGCCTCATCAAAAAGTGTCGCGTTCTGGGGAAGAGAGTCATCACCGCCACGGAAATGCTCGAGTCGATGATCAATTCGCCCAGGCCGACGCGGGCGGAAGTTTCCGACGTCGCCAACGCCGTCTACGACGGCACGTCCGCCGTAATGCTCTCCGGGGAGACCGCCGCCGGAAAATACCCCGCGCAAGCGGTTAAAATGATGGCCGCGATCGCGGAGGCGACCGAAAAAGAGATGCATTACGAAGAACGCTTCCATCATTATTCTTTTGAGTTAAAAAACATCGTCGATTGCATTTCCCACGCCGTGTGCGGCATGGCGATCGACGTCGACGCCAAGGCGATCGCCGTCTGTTCCATTTCCGGAACGACCGT
>JAFZNK010000057.1 GCA_017550965.1 Thermoguttaceae bacterium | reverse complement strand
GAAGTTCAGAGGAATATCCAAAAAGACCTTCTATTTGCATTTGAAAGAATGCGAATTTCGATTCAATCATAGAAACGAAGATCTATATAAAATACTCCTCAAAGAACTACGAAAATCTCCATTAAAGTTGTCTTGAACCTTTACTTATATCAAAGTTCATGTCGACGCCGCGCGCAATCCCGGCGATTTTTGGCTTACCGGGTCGCAGGCGTTTCCTTTGACGCGCGGCGTTCAGGAGTCTTTAGCCGGTCGCGTCGCCGTTCTTTCGTTGTCGTCCCTGTCGCAGGGGGAGATCGGCGGCAATCGGACGGAGCCTTTTGAGATCGATCTGGACAAATTGTCTCGACGAAAGAACAAACGCGCGAAAGCGGACGCTTCGGAAATATTTGAGCGAATTTTCAGAGGCTCCATGCCCGCGCTCGTCAGCGGACGAAACAGCTCCGGCGAGATTTTTTACAACAGCTATTTGACGACTTATATCGAAAGAGGCGTCAGAGAGCTTTCGAACGCGATCGACTCGTTGACGTTTTTGCGTTTTATTACCGCCGTAGCCGCAAGGACGGGGCAGATGCTGAACGTCGCGGATATCGCCCGCGACGTTGACGTCAACCAAAAACAGGCGAAATCGTGGCTGGATATTCTTGAAACGCTGGGACTTGTTTTTTACCTTCATCCTTATTCGAACAATTTGGTCAAACGACTGGTCAAGACCCCCAAATTGTATTTCTACGATACCGGGCTGGTTTGCTACCTTGCCAAATGGAGTAGCGCGGAGACGTTAGAGCGCGGCGCCATGAACGGGGCTCTTCTGGAAAACTACGTTGTTTCCGAGATCGCCAAGACGTTTCTCCATTGCGGCAAACGTCCGTTTATGTATTACTATCGCGATAAAGACGCGAAAGAAATCGACGTCGTGCTCGAACATGACGGCGTTTTGAATCCTATTGGGATTAAGAAAACCTCCAATCCCGGCTCGGAATTGATTAAGCCGTTTGGATTACTCGACAAATTCGGCGTCCCGCGTTCCAAAGGCGCAGTCGTGTGTATGAAGCCCGAATTGTCGGCGATCGACAGAGACAATTACGTCGTTCCGGTCTGGATGATATGACGCGAGAAGCGTTATGACGTCGGAGACTTAGTCGTCGCGACTTCTTGAAGCGATCGGCGTATCGTCGGAACGACGCGTTGAGAAGAACAAAAAGCGGCTCGATTCAAGGTTTGGTTTTTGAGTAGGGTTTGACAATGGTTGATTACGGATTAAAAGACAGAGTGGCGCTCGTAACAGGAGCGAACAATCCTCGGGGAATCGGCGCGGCGACGGCGTTGGCTTTTGCTCGGGAAGGGGCGAAGGTCGTTTTAGTCTACAAGAGAGTGTTTCGACCGTTTGATAAGAATAAGACCGACAGAAACGGGATAGATCGATATTACGAGGCGAACGCGGGGAACGCGGACGACGTCGAGAGCAAACTCAAGGAAATAAACGCCGATTATCTCGTTTTGGAAAGCGATATTTCCAACGAGGACTCCGTTAGAGAAATCTATTCTCGGGCGGCGGAACGATTCGGAAGAGTCGATATTTTAGTCAACAACGCGGCGGTCGACGACGAAAACGGTTTGGACACAATAGAAACGATTACCCAAAACGTGATCGACGAAACGTTTGCGGTCAACGTTCGCGGAAGCCTTTTAATGACGAGGGAATTGATTAAACGTCGCGGCGATTATGGAAGAATTATCAATATTTCGACGGACGCGTCGCAGGTCTTTGCGGGGCAAATTACCTACGGGGCGAGCAAAGCGACGTTGGAAGCGCTGACCCGCAGCGTCGCTCTTGAGGTTGCAAAATACGGAATTACCGTGAATTGCGTCGCGCCCGGTCCTACGCAGACGGGTTGGATCGACGCCGATTTGGAAAAGACGGTCGTTCCGCTAATTCCAATGGGACAATTAATACGGCCGGAAGACGTCGCCGAAACGATCTTGTTTTTAGCAAGCGAGCAGGCGAGAATGATCACTGGACAAGTAATAAAAGTATCCGGCGGACACGCTCTTTAGACGCGTCGTTTCAGTTCGCTTACAACGACCGCATATATTTCGCGAAATCAACGCCGAATTCTTGAATATCTCCAAACGCTTCGACAAAATCGTCGAGTCTTTCCCGTTCGGAGTACCTTGAAAACGGCCTTTTAGCGGCGATTGTCTTGAGATACGCCGCCAGTTCTTTGGGGCGTTTGCGATAGCAGTAGTAGAAAAGCGCCCACGACGCGGCGTACCCGTCGACGTCGAGTCGTTCGGCGAAGGCGTCGGACGCCAGAATCTCGTCGAGAATCGCGCAGTCGGGGTTTTCCTGCGCGTATCTTCGGAACCGTTCGAGCCGATTGACGTTGACGGGAAAGACGTTGCGAAAACGCCAGCCGAGCGGCGCTTCGGGCGTCGTCTGCTCGAACGTCATGGCCATGCCCTCGACGACCCAGTCGGGGGCGCGGAAATCGAACGAAAAGATTCCGTAATTGTAGCACAGCTGATGCGTCGCCTCGTGAACGAGCGTCATTGTGTTGGAATCGGCGTTGTCGCGGCGTTTGATCGAACGCGCTTCCTCGTTAATTCGCTTGCGCGAATAACTTCGCGCCCCGGTCGACTCGTCGTCCGTTCTCGTCGCTTCGACGCCGGTGTGGTCGTAGACGATCGAACGATTGAGCCGCTGACTGTAAAACCCCGTCGGCTTTCGTTCCTGATTCATGTAGTCGGGGCCGCGCAATTTGACCGCGTACGCGTCGAATTCCTCGCGCGTCGCGAAGACGACGACCGTCGTCGGCTCCGTTGGCTCGTCGACCTCCAACTCCAATTTCTCCACGAATTTATCGAACGCTTTGGCGACTTCGTTGAGGAGCGCTGAAAGCCATTCGACGTAGGCGTCCGAGACGTCGTAGACGAAAACGAACCGTTCCGAGACTTTGACGCGCGCGCTCGACTCCGAGCCGATCTCGTTGAAGAACGCGTCGATCTCTTCGCGCAGTTCGTTCGAGGTCGATTCGAGGAACTTTTCGTCCCAGGTCGTCTGAACCGCGCTCGTTCGCGGCTCTTTCGCGCTGGAAACGCCGTCGAACGACATAAGCCACGGCGCGCCCGTCCAAAAGAACAGAAGCGCTACGACGAACGGCGTCGCGCGCGGCGCCGTCGGTTGCTCGGGACGTTTGACGATCGGCGATTTCATTGTTCCGGGAAGAGTTCTTTGAGTTTTTCTTCCAGTTCGGCGCCGCGAAGGTTCGTTTCGAGCGCTTTGCCGTCTTTTCCGACAAGCGTCGTTTTCGGAAGCGAATAAGCGTTGTAGCGATCCGCCATATCTTCGTATTTCTTTGCGGTCGAAAGACTTTGCGAGAGCGTCGTCCATTGAACGTTATAGTCGGCGACGAACTTTTTGAGCGTGTCGACGTCGTCGTCGAGCGAATACCCGACGATTTCCAACCCAACGTCGTGATATTTGTCGTAAAGCGCGACAAGTCGACTGATTTCTTCAGCCGACGCCTTGTTCCACGACGCCCAGAAACAGACTAAAACGTATTTGCCCGAGTATTTGCTCCAATTGAAAACGGATCCGTCGAGCGCGACGCCTTCTAAAACGATCGTCGGCGCGTCTTGTTTCTTCGGCTCCGAAACGACCGGTTTCGACGGCTCTTTGGGCTTGTCGACCGACTTCGACTGCGGATCTTCTCTTTGTTTGTCTTCTTTTTCGGCGTTCTTTTCCGCGTCTTTACCGGAAGCGCTCTCTTTGTTCGGCTCGTCTTGTTTTACGTCTTCTTTGTTCGCGTCGTCCGACTTGTCCGCCTGTTCTTCTCCTTTTTTCTCTCCTTCTTTCTTTCCGTTTTCGGCGTTCTTTCCTTTTTTCTCTTCCTGGGGGGGAGCCGCCATGAACAACTCCGGATTCTTTTCAAGTTCGTCGACAAACGCGCAAAGCTCTTTGTACAACTTGTCGTAATCGCTTGTGAAGCACTCTTCGAATTCGGCGGCGCGTTCGTTCACGGGATACGAGTCTCTCGGCTGCATTCCCGCCGTCGCGTAAAGGTAGCGCGCCAAACGCCTTGGATATTTCTTATAGAGGTACGAAAAGAGCGCCCAGGAGATTTCGTAGGAGCCGGGGACGTCGCCGTTGATCGTTTCCGAGGTAATCACGCGCCGCAACGCGTTTTCAGTCGTCGATTTGGCGTATTGCTGAAACTCGCGAATACGCGCTCGATTCGCTTCAAAATCGTACGTTACGTTCCAGCCGCCGTCCTTGATCTCGCCGACCGGCGCTTCAAACAACATCGCCAGTCCTTCGAGCGCCCACGTCGGGTTCTTGCTCGTTCGGCCGAACATCCCGCGATTGTACGAGACCATATGCGTCGTCTCGTGAACGATTACCGAAAGCGTTTCCATGCCCTTGGGCTGCGACAAAATCTCCGTCGCGACCTCTTCAAGCGTCCGCTTTTGAGTAAAATCCTCGACTTTCGTCTTGTCGGATTCCGTCAGGTCGTAAAGCGCAATGCGGTTTTTCGCCGACGAATAGAACCCGATCGGCTTGTTTTTCAAAGACGCGTATTCGGTAAAGTTTTTCGTCGCGTACGCTTCGTAATCCTGTTTGTTCGTAAAGATCAACACAACCATCGGCTCGTCGAGCTCCGTCTGACCGATTCCCATATACCGAACGTATTTTTCGTAGGTCGTTTCGACGCGCTCGCAAATGAGCGCGACCCATTGCGCGAAGTAGTTGGTCGTGTCGTAGATGAAGATAAAATGCTCGGTGACGCCAAATCGCGCGTTCGAGCCAAATTCGTCGAGCAACTTCGCGATTGTTTCTTCGAGCGTTTCCTGTTCCGGCTCCTCTTGTCGAGCCTGCTCGAATTCCTGATACGTTGGGTTCTTCACGCCCGTTACGCGTTGCCACGCCTTGGTTTCAAACGGGTGCGGCGGGGGAGACGGCGGTTGAGGAATCGCGGGCGGTTCCGGAATTTTCGGCAGTTCGGGGATTTTGGGAAAGGGAATCGTCGGAATTCCAATTTGACCGAACAGGGGCGTCGAAAGAAAAGACGTCGCGTTTGATTGCAGCGTCGCCGCCGAAGCCAACGTCGCCAATAACGCAAAAAAGAACGAGAGCGCTCGCATTATTCAGAGCCTTTCCAGGTTGCGATTCCAAAGTTGTTTTTAACGCCGTTTGTCGGGCGCCGTCGCGTAAACGACGCGTCGTGAACCAATATACGGCGCCGACCCGCGTTTGGCAAGTCGGCGCCGCGAATATCTGAAATCGGTTCGTCGCCGGTCACAACTTTCGAATGAATCGGAGCAGATTTTCCGTCAGTTTCTCCCAGTCGTCGCCAAAATACTTTTCGAAGTCGGCGATTCGTTCCTCGGGCGAATAAACGGTGTAGGGCGGTTTGTTCGCGATTTCCTGCATATACTTCGCCAGTTCTTTGGGACGTTTTTTGTAAAGGTAATGGAAAAGCGCCCACGACGTCGCGTAAGAGCCCTGGATATCGACCATGAATTTGTCCTGGCGAATCAGGTCGCGCAAAGGGTCTTTTTGCTGCGTTTTACTTGCGAAATCTTTGAAAAACGCCAGTTGACGTTCGTTGACCGGAAAATTAGCGCGATAACCCCAGCCGCCCTGCGACGCTTTGCCGTTGGGCGTCTCGAAAAGAAGCGAGAGCCCTTCGACCGCCCAGAGCGCGAAAGGACCAGTGCGTCGGAAAAGACCGCGATTATACGCGACCTGGTGCGTCGCCTCGTGAACGATCGTCGAGACGTTGAACGCCGCGTTCGGGCGCGAGAGAAACTCTTTGGTTTCCAAAAAGGTTCGCCGCCGTTTCGTCGACGCCGCGTCGGTTCCTTCCGTTTCCGAAAGGTCGTACAAGACGACGCGGTTCGTTTCCATGTTGTAGTACGCGGCGATTTTGTCCGCGCCCGGCGTTTCTTGCGACGCGTAGCGAACAAACTCGCTTTTCGTCGCGAAGACGACGACCGTCATCGGCTCGAGACGCTCCTGCAAATCGAGGCCGTTTTTGTCGGCGAAGCGTTGGAATCCGTCCGCAAGGCTCTCGAACAGGCGCGCGCACCATTCGGCGTAGCCGTCCGAGGAATTGTAGACGATCATGTAGCGATCGGTCGTCTTGATCGAAAAGCTCGGCCCGAACTCTTTTAAAAGGCGCTCTTCGTTCGCTTTGCGCAATTCGCCAAGCGTCGAGTCGGGCGCGTCGTCGATCGATTCGATCGCGTCGCCCGGTATCGCGCGCAAAAAGCCGAACTCGTCTTCGAGCGAATATTTGCCCGCGCCGGAGATCGTTCGGTAATCGGCGATTTCGCGCCCGACGATCTCGCGTTCGAGCGGTCTGGCGCCCTCTTCGACTTTCCCGAGCGCGCTTTGTTTGATCGTTACGCGCTTGCGCCCGACGATCGGCGCGTCGTCCGACCGATCGATTTTGGCTTTTTTAACGCTCTGAGCGGACGCCTTTTCCGGCGCGTCGTCCGCGTCGTTTTCCTGCGCCGGGCATGCGAGCGCCGCGCTTAACGCCAAAATAATCGCGGCGATTTCGCGTAATAACGTCGTGTTTTTCATGAGATCGACCGTGTTTGATTGAAAATTAGTAATTGGGGCGGCGCTTTGTCGTTCCGCGGTTTTGGGGCGGCGGGAGCGGTTCTTCGCGCTTCGCGCGGAAGCGCGACCGGGGAGTCCGCCGCAGGACCTACGGACTATGATACAAAAACGCGCTCAAAAGTTCAAGCGATCGGCGATTCTTTTTGCAAAACTTACGCTTCTTTCGGCGCCCCTTGGGGCCGGACGTAAAAATCGTACAATGGACGGCGCAGTCGCCGCGCGTCGCGGCGCGAAACGAGGAGTACGCGATGTGCGGAATTTGCGGGGCCGTGTGGACGTCGGCTCGAAAACAAATCGACCTGACAACGCTCGATCGGGCGACCGACGCGCTGACCAAGCGCGGGCCGGACGATCGCGGCTCGCTGCGTCTTCCTTTGACGCCGGGCGTTCCTCCTGAAGAAAAGGGCGTCGCGCTTGGACATCGCCGTCTGGCGATCGTCGATCTTTCCAGCGCGGGGCGTCAGCCGTTTGTCAGCGACGACAAGACGCTCTACATGACGTTCAACGGCGAAATCTACAACTACGTCGAAATTCGCGACGAACTCAGGCGGCGCGGTCGAACGTTCCGCACGGAGACGGACGTCGAAGTTCTGATGAAACTCTACGAAGAGTTCGGACTCGACTGCCTGCCCAAACTCAACGGGATGTTCGCGTTCGCTGTTTGGGACGCGCGCGAAAAACGACTGCTTCTGGCAAGAGACCGAATCGGCAAGAAGCCGCTTGTCTACAGGCTCGAGTCCGATCGGCTTCTCTTCGCCAGCGAACTCAAAGCGCTCAAAGAATTCCCCGACGTTCCGCGCGACGTCGACTTAATCGCGCTTCGGCAATATCTGACGTATCAATACGTCCCATATCCGCGCACGATCTACGAGGGAACGTCGAAGTTGCCCCCGGCGTCGTATCTGATCTGGAAGGAAGGGCGGGAGCCGATAATCGAACGCTATTGGCGCGCGGAAGACGTCGGCGATTTCGACGAACGCGATTTTCCGGGGGGCGCCGACGTCGATCGACTCGTCGCGTCCGGAGCGCTTGGCGCCGCGACGTTTGGCGAGCCGTTTCCCGACGACGCGCGTTCCTTCTACAATCGCTCGTTCGAGGAGACGAAGCGCGAATTGCGCCGTCGACTTGAAAACGCCGTAAAGATCCGCATGCGGTGCGACGTTCCGTTCGGCGCGTTTCTTTCCGGAGGGATCGACTCGACGATCGTCGTCGGACTTATGCGGAAATTCTCCCCGAACAAGGTCCGGACCTTTTCGATCGGATTCTCGCAGAAAAAATACGACGAAACGCCGTTCGCGCGAAGAACGGCGGAACGGTTCGGCACGGAACATACCGAGTTTTTCGTCGAGCCGGACGCCGAAGCGATTTTGCCCGCGCTCGTCGCGCAATTTGACGAGCCGTTTGCCGACAGCTCCGCGATTCCGACCTGGTATTTGTGCGAAACGACGCGCCGCGAAGTAACCGTCGCGCTCGGCGGAGACGGGGGAGACGAGCTCTTCTGCGGATACGACCGTTACAAGGCCGTCAAGTTGTCGCAGTACGTCGAAAAGCTCCCGTACGCGCTGCGGCGCCTCCTGGCGGGCCCGATTCGAAGCATGCTCCCGAACACAATCTCTCAAAGGTCCGTCTGGCGGCGCGGAAGGCGGTTCCTCGAAACGATCGGGATGGACGCGTTGGAACAGTACCTGCAATGGATCGCCATTTTCAATCGATCGCGGCTCGATTCCGTATTGAGCGACGAATATTGGTCGGCGTGTCGGGCCGACGCGCCGCGTCCGCAAGCCGCGGAACTCGACTGTTGCGATTTTCTGCAGGACGCCTTCGACAAATTTAAGCGGCGCGATTTGACGACCGCGATCTCTTTCGCCGACGTTCTGACCTATCTTCCGTGCGATATTATGACGAAAGTCGACATAACGTCGATGCGTAGTTCGCTCGAAACGCGCGCGCCGCTCCTCGATCCGAACGTCGCGGAGCTCGCGCTTCAAATCCCGCTCGCGTACAAACTCAAAGGCAAGCGCGGCAAACATATTCTTCGCGAAGCGTGCGCGGAGCTGCTGCCCGAGGAGATCGACGCGCGGCCGAAGACCGGGTTCGGCGTTCCGCTCGACGACTGGTTTCGCGGCCCGCTCAACAAGACGTTGCGCGACGTCCTGCTCGACCCGTCGACAAGGCGCGCGCCCTGGTTCAACGCCGACTTTGTCGAACGCCTGATTCGCGAACACGAAGAGCGCCAATTCGACCACGCGGCGCGCCTGTGGTCGCTGCTCGTTTTCCGACTTTGGGAATCGCAACAGTAACGGTCGTTTTAATTGTTCTGATTTTTACAGAAAAGCTAAATATTCTGAGGGAGAATCGTCGATACAAAGGACGAATCGGCGTGTCGCGCGCTCACGGACGAGTCGCGAGCCGGTTGGATTATTGCTGGCGTTAGGATAACGGAGACGTCGCCAATGGCGGAATTCAGAGAGAATAAAGACGTTCGCAGACCGTTTTTATCGACGCCCGACTCGCGCGTTTACTTTCCCGCCTCGACGATTGAGAAAGCGCGTCGCGCCGTCGCCCGTTGTCTTCGCCGAGGGGAGGGCGTGGCGGTCGTCGTCGGCGCCACGGGAACCGGCAAAACGCTCCTGGCGCGAACGCTCGCCTCGGAATTCGAGAACGACAATCTCGTTTCGGTCGTTTCCGTTTCGCGCAAACTCGACGTCAAATCGTTCCTCCAGCAATTCATGTTCGGGCTGCGTCAGTCGTATTGCGGGTGCGACGAGACGGAAATGCGGCTCATGACTCTCGACTATCTTGAACGCTCGCACAGCGAAAAATGCGTGATGCTCGTCGACGACGCGCACAATCTTTCGCTCCGCGTTTTCGACGAAATTCGCGCGCTCGTCGACCAGACGGCGGCGATTTCCAAACAGCTTTCCGTCTGTCTGTTCGGCTCGAACGCGCTCGAAGAACGCCTCAACGTCCCCGCGCTCTATCCTTTTGAGCAGCGAATTGTCGCGCGCGCGTATCTGGACGTCTTCACGCGCGACGAAACGCGAAAATATATCGACAAAGAGCTCTCGCGTTCCAAAGTCGGCGCGACGTTTACCAAAAGCGCAAAAGACGAAGTCGCCAGGTTTAGCGGCGGCGTTCCGCGCGTCGTCGCGCAACTGTGCGACCGCGCGCTGTTCCTTGCGTCCGACGGCCAATTAGACGCGCTCGACGACCTCGACGACGTTCAACTTGCCGCTCGACGCGCCAGAAAGACGACCTCGTCGATTACCGTCGACGTTCCCGAAATTGAACGCGCCTGGAACAATTTGCAAAATATCCCCGACGAGTCGGAAGAGCCCGCGCCGATCGTTTCCGACGAGTCCCCGTCGATTGAATTTGGCGAACTGACCGACGAAGACGACGAAATTTCTCCTGAAGAAACCGTCGACGCGGCGCCGCAAACGCCGTCCGACGCGGAAGAAATCGGGGAAGACGTCGAGGAAGAGCCGGTTGCGGAAAGCGTCGACAAAGACGTCGATTTTTCTTCGGAACTAAGCGAAGACGAAGACGTCCAAACGACGACGGAAGAGACGGCAAACGCCGAGCCCGTCGTCGATTGGGAAGCGGAGCGTTACGGAAGCGCCGAGTCGTCGAGCGGCGGTCGGGAAGAAATCGCGGAAGTCGACGAAGAGCCGGAAAGCGAAGAAGAGCCTGAAGTCGACGAAGCGCGGCCCGTCGAGCCCGCGCCCCTCACTCAGGAAGAGCGTCGTTCGGAAGCGAAACGCGCGTTTTGGAACCAGGACGGCTCGACCGTCTTTGTCGCGAGTCTTGATCGGACGACGGGCGAAAACGCGCAAGAGCCGGTCGACGAAAAAGAGAACGCGGCGGAAGAAGCGGAAAAGCCTTCTTCGCTCGGATACGAGATCGACGAAGCGCTCGACGCGCGACTGCGCGAGAAATTTGGATTTACTATCGATTCTTTTGAATCGGAAACGGAGGACGCTGAAATGAACGAGAACGACGACAATCAAAAGAACGCGTCTTCGAATTCGTACGACGTCTACAGCGACGGCATGAAATTTGAAATACGCGGCGCGTCGGAACCGGTCGAAGAACGCGCGTCGGCGGAGACGAACGCCCCGAACGTCGACGGCGCTTTCGATATTCCCGCCGAAGAGTCCGGGTACGAATTTGACGCCTCGATGGAGATGAGCGCGCAAAGTTCGGGCGTCGCTTTTGTCGACAATCCCAAGTCGTCGACGCGCAAACCGATCGTCGACGGAAACGACGGGTCCAAAGAATATCGCGAATTCAACGGGTTCGACGCCGAAGACGCGTCGACGCTGGCGGCGGAGGATTCGAACGTCGCTCCGCGCTACGCCGCCCAGCCCGAGCCGGGCGAGACGGCGCCGTCCCTGGCCGACCGCGCGTACAGTCAGATCGTCGCGGCGTCCGGACGCGGAACCGCCGACGCGACGGAGCCGACCAAAGAAGAGTCGGGCGACCGTTATCTCGACGAACTCGACATGCTCGAAAAAGAAATCGCCGAGGAAGCGGATCTGATTCGCCGCATCCGCAACATCCACATGCAATTACGCGCCGCGACGTCAAGCGCCCCGCAGGAGAATCCGGATCAGGATCAAAGCGACCCGGTCTGATATCGCGCCGCCGACCGCGGAACGTCCGCAATCTTAGAGCGTCGTACGTCGAAACATGACGAACGACGCTTTTTTTGTTGTCTCGTAGCGCGAACGGATCCGCCGCTGTCGTCTATTGCGCGCGGGAACGAGCCAGAACTATTGACGCGTCGTTTGACGCGGAGTATAAAATTAGCTTGCTGTCTTTCGACGCGAAATTTCATGTTGAAAGGCGTTCATGATTCCATTGCGGAAAATCGCGTTACGGATAGTAATTCGCGCGTTGGCGTCGAATTTCCGCGATAGTTTTCAGGTTTTTGTTCAACAACGCCCTCCGGAGAAATCAATATGCGATTTATTCGTACGGTCGGCGCGACCCTGTTCGCGCTCTTAGTCTTGTGTTTGGCGCTTTCCGGTTGCAGTCAGAGCGTCGACGGTCCCTCGCCGGGGCTTGGCGGCAAAACGCGGCAAGTCAAATTGCCTTCCAATCCGAAAGCCGGCGATCGTTTGACGGTGAAGGTACGCGGAGCAAACATGACGTTTCGCTATTGTCCGCCGGGCGAATTTACGATGGACGTTATTGATTTCAGCGATAAATATTTGCCCGATTTGGAAGAGGAAAAAGACGAAGACGGAAACGAAGACGTCCCCGAAAAACCCGTTCGCGTCAAGATTACGCGCGGCTTCTGGATTCAGGAGACCGAATTGACGCGCAAACAGGCGGTCGCGATCAGCGGAAAAAAAGACTACTCGCGTTCGAAATACGACGACGGCGTTCCTTCCAACAACGGAGACTATCCGTTCTGGGGATCGAGAAGCGATTTTGATCAATTGCTCAAAGAACTCAACTCCGACGGAACCGTTCTTGCCGAGAATATGTCCCCGCATGAAAAGATCGCGCCCGACGGATGGAAGTTCGAGTTGCCGACAGAAGCCGAATGGGAATACGCGAGCCGCGCGGGTTCGGACGATCCCGAGCCGGACGACGAGACCGACAAGTACGCGTGGACAAAGGACAACTCCGACGAAACTCCTCATAAGGTCGGCTCGAAAACGGCGAATAAGTGGGGGCTTTGCGATATGCGCGGCAATATGTGGGAGCGGGTGCGCGTGCCCCAGGACCATACCCTGACCGACATGCCTGATCAGCAGATTTTCGACGAGGACGGAACTTTGCATGACCCCGACAACTTGCGCGGACGATTTGAAGTCCTCAAGGGCGGCGGTATTGGAATGACCGCTAAGGATTGTAAATCCAATACCTGGTCGTACTACGAAGGGCGTTGGTCTCCCTGGTCGTTCCAGGGCGACGTCGGAGGGCGGCTCGTTTTGGTCGAGGAGGCGTCGGTGTTGAAGCCCGACCGAAAGCAACTTCTGCAAGAGACCGGATTCTCGCGGTGGCGGCGATTGCGAAACGAGGAAATGAAACAACGGAGCGAACAGTTCTTCAAAGACGTGGAGGAACGAAGAAAACGCGAGCAGGAAGAACTGGAAGCCGCGCGAATAGCCAATCCCGACGCTTTCAAAACGCCCCAACAACGAGCTCAGGAGCAAATAGAAAAGTTTCGTCGCGAGGCCGAGGAGGAACAGGCCGCGGCGGAGCGACGCGAAATTGAAAACGTCATGCGCGCCCAACAAATGACGGAAGAGCAGGCGAAAGAATTTATCGCGAGACGAAGGGCCGAAGCGTTGCAGGCGGACGAGGCGTTCGACAAGGAACACGGACTCGATTCGATCGAGGATACGGTCGAACGAGCGCGCCGTCGCGCGGAATTGCGCCGTGAAGAGTTTGAAGCTAACCGCAAAAAAATGCTCGAATCGAATCCGCAAATGGCCGAGTTTGAGAAACGCGCCGAAGAAAGTCGCAAAAAATTCGAAGAACGACGCGAAGCCAGCCGCCAAAAGTTCGAGGAGCGCCGCAAACAAAGAGAGGCGGAGTTTGAAGCGAGTCAGAAAGAGTTTTGACGAAAAGGTTGAGGATTTGAGGAAAAAGGAGCGGTAACGCGTTCCCAGGAAATCGCGACGGACGACGCGCCGTTTTGGACGGCGCGTCGTTTCTCGGGGCGAGTGCGGCGCGGTTTTCCTGGAATGTAGCCGCGCGTTTTTAGAACGTCAACACTACGTCAAGCGCGCCGCAGGAGAATCCGGATCAGGATCAAAGCGATACGGTTTGATATCGCGCTTTTGAATGCGGAACGTCCGCAATCTTAGAGCGTCGTCCGTCGAAATAAGGCGAACGGCGCTTATTGGAAATACTTGTCAAGTATTTTGGAGTCGAACGGTTTTTCTTCTTCCGGCGTCTCTGTGTTCAAAGGAACCTCTTTTAATTCTTCAAGATTGCGTGTGGTCAACGCAAACTTTTTAACTGGGCCTTTTTCAGGATCGATCTCGTAAATATTGACTCCGCCCCAAACTTCCGCTTTTTGCATTGGACTGTTTGGCAAATAACAGGCGTCAAAGTAATATGACGTCGCCAACGTTGTTCCAGAAAGAGAATAATCGACGGTAGGTATGTAACTGGTGTAGTCGTAAAAGGATTTGTACCCCAGCTTCTGAATGTAGTCGATATCGTCCGGTTTATAGTCATAACGAAAGAAATCGCTTACCAACTTATTGGTCGTCAGATCGGCGTCTTCAACGATCCAATCCGGTTCGACGACGCGGAACGTTCCGTCTGGAGAAGGCTTCGCAAGCGCAAAACGCTCGCGTTTGCCTCTCCATTCAAACGCGTAAACAAACGGTTTTTGAACGCAGGGAAAATCCTCGTTCAAATGCGCTTTGAAGAGCTCTCCTTGTTCGTATTCGCAACCTTTTTCTTTCAAACTAAATAGAAATCCCCCGCAGTCAATTCCAGACTTTTGAAACAAAATTTTACCGTTTTGAAGATCTTGAAGAAAAACGCCCCTAACGTCGCCCATAGAATAAATGTTGCTTCCTCGATTCCAAACGTTTGGCGGGATCAACTTCTGGAACGAACAGACAAAATTCCAACGTTCGTTATTGAAACGATAAAGCAAATAGTCTTTGTTAATGCTAATCCTGATTCCGCCGACGCTCATATCTGACGACGCGTCAGGAACATTCCGTTCCAATTCTATAAACAACGTATTCTTATCGACAAAAAACGTATATCCGAAATCAGGAATGAGAGGATCGCGCTTTTCTTCTTCCGTACAATCAATTTCGGACGGATAGATTTCCTGGATAAGACGCGGTTTGTCGCCTGTCAAATCAAAACAACGGACAACGCCTTTGGTTTCCCCGTTATTCTTAAACGGATCGCTCACGATCAATTGATCGTCGTCAGTTAACGCGACGCATCCTACCCAAACAAACGATTCCTCGGAATCTAACGTGTAATAATGCTCCCAAACGCCGTTGACTTTCTTAAAAATGATCGCTCTTCCACGAGCGTCTCTCATTGTGCCGTTCTTGTTATATGTCGACGATTTGCGAACCGTTACAACAAGAAAATGATCGTTATAAGCAAGCCACGTTTTTAGATAATCATTGCATGTTCTGTTAAGCTCCTTTGTCTGAAGAGTATACCATTTGGAAGAACCGTCTTTTAGATAGGGGATCAAATCAATAACCTGCGATTTGCGCCATTGTCCCTCTTGCTTTTCTAAAAAATAGATTCTGCCTTTCGGGAAAAACTGCGAACTTGCCAAAACGATCGCGTCGTTCTCTCGGCAAAAAGGCTGTAGTTCGTCGCGCAAATAGAGCGTGTTATGCGGGGGACCGCATCCGGCAAGACTCCACGCGAGGAAGAGGAGCATGGCGACGAGGACTTTTTTCATGTTATTTCTCCGAATCGTCGGTTTTAAAGAAAACGAACAATGCGCCAACTCTTTTCCTCAAGATATTTAATCGATCGTAAGCGAGTCGCAAAAGCCATAGAATAAGTCGCGACGAACTGTCTCTATCCACGCGGCGTCTGCAAAACCGGGCAAACGCCGCGTGGGGTATAATTGCTTAAAACACAAACGTCAGAACGTCAACACTACGTCGTAATCGCCCGATTCTTCCGCCTCGACGCCGACCGCGAGAATTGTTCCGCCGTCTTCAATCGTCGTAACTTTGGTTCCCAAAACGACTTCTTTCAAATGGAACCCGTCCGGAACGCGGAACCGCAACGTCGTCTTGTTGTTGGCGACGAGCGTTACTTTCGCCGTGAGTCGCTTAGCGTCGGCGTCCCAGGTCAAATCCTTCAAATCGACGCCCCCCTGCGAGATATGTCGGTCGCTCGACAGGAATTGCGGGCGGTCTAAAACGCGATGAACCGCCAGAAGCCTGACCCCATGCGCGGGGACTTCCATGTCGAAGCGCTCTTGCGACTCCCCGAGATATTGGTTCGTCCAAAACTCGTAGGCGCAATAGTTTCCGCGTTCGAGTCCAAGTTCCTCGATCGACGCGCCGATCGTCGCGTTTTCGTCCGTCCAGTTAAAGAGCGCGACGACGTCCCACGAGCCGAACTCGCGTCCGATCTTCAAATCCCAGACGGGAAGATACTCGAAATAAGGATAGAGCGCGCCGGGTCGAACGTCGCATACCGGCAGCGTCTGCTGCAGGAGCCTCATGCGCTCGAAGGGCAGTTCCCCGAGTTTGTCCCCGAAGAACGTCAGTTGGCCGGGCAGCGCGACGATCGTCGTCGTAACGCGCGCTTCTTCAATGGAAAGCGCTTCGTTGACGAGCAAATTGTCCGGGTCGGAATAGAAGACGATATTGTTGACGAACGCCTGATTGAGCGTGCGCCCCGCCTGTTGCAGGAGATTCGCCCACTTGACCGGCTGGTTCGGATGAACGATGTCCGCGCCGGTGCGCGCGGCGTCGGCGTAAGTCGCCTCGGGGCCGGTGAAATGGCCCTGACACGCCAGGAAAATGCGATCGTCTCCGATTCCCTCGCGCAGCGCTTTCACGCAGCGTTCGAACGGCGCGACGACCGTCGGATCTTTAAACGCGGCGCGAACTTCCGGCCGCTCGAAGAAATGCGCGCAGTATCCGCTTCCGGAGCCGGACATTCCGTCGATTTTGAAATATTCGTAGCCCCATTCGTGCGAGGCGACGTCGTGAATATGGCGGATCCAGTCGATTACTTCGTCGTTGGACGGGTCGATGGTGTAGACGCCGTTCCAGGTGCGCATCGGAACCCCGTTTTTGTCGTGCAGGAACCAGTCTTTATGCGCCTCGTAGAACTCTTTCGAGCCGGTTCCAAAGGGCGCCGTCCACAAGCCGGGCTTGAACCCCAACTCGCGCAGGTCGTCCGCGAGTTTCTTCATTCCCTCGGGGAACTGGTTTTGATTGACTTCCAGCCCGAGATTGGAGAAGTTGGAGACGGGCAGCTGATCGGAATTTTCCTGCCAGCTTTCGATGTTCCAGATCTCGCATCCAAACGGCTGGAGGTATTCTTTGCCAATTCGCGCTTCCGCCAGGTTGTCTTCGGCGGTCGCTTTGTCAAAGTAGGTGTTCCACGAAAGCCAGCCGGTCGGCGGAGCGGGGCAGCGTTTGCGGTCGATCGGCTTGTAGTACGGAACCCAGCGCTTCTGGAAATAGTTCTTGTCGACGTCGACGACGAAAACCGCTTCCGACGCTTCCTGAATTCGACCGGACGCCTCAAAAGAGTATTTGCCGGGCGTCGACGTATGCGCGAGCGAGAAATTCGCGGCGGTAAAACGCAGCGCTAAATCTTCTTCACGCGCGAACAGCGAGTCGAACGCGCTCGAATCGGCGGTTCCCGACGCGAGCGACAACACGCGTTCGCCGACCGCCGGAGTCGTTCGGCATGGAAAAGACTCTTCCCGGAACGAAACGTCGCCCTTGTACGTCAGCGTTCCGTTGTAGAACTGGCGCGTGCGGTGATAGACGAGCGCTTCGAGCCGATCGCCCTGCGCGCTGAACGTAATATAGCCCTGCGCGTCGTTGTTCGGATCGACGAGCGCGAGTCGGGAACTAACGCCGTCGCGCGGCAAACAGACGCGCCACGCCTTGTCGTCGACGATAAAAGAAAGTTCGCCCGAGAGTTCGACGGAACTCTCGGCGTTCGTTAGCGTAAGAACTTGCGCGTCCTCGTTGAATTGCGCCGTCCACGCGCCCAGCGCGAGAACAAACGCCGCCATAACCGGTTGCATATCTGCGTCTCCTGCGTTTAGTGTGCGGTAACGGGAATAGAACCCTCGCTCCGATTGTACCGCAGAGACGCGGCGGACGCAAGTCGCGGCAAGGAAAAGCGTCGCGGATCGAAACGCGCCTTGTTGGGAGGCGCCGTTTGTCGTTTATAAAGCGTCGAAACGCAATACGTTGAAAGCTATTCGACGTCGGATTCGGCCGTTTCTTCCGTCGCGTTTTCGGGGTTCTCTTGCGGCGGTTCCGCCGTCTTTTTCTTTTCCGGTCCGAGCGGCTCCATAACGATCGGGATTTTTTCTACTTCCGGATCTTCGCGGATCGCGACTTCCGTTTCCGTCGCGCCGATATAGAGACGGCACGTCGGGCCCCCTTCCGCCGCGGAATATTTTTCGCGATTGGAGAAGCGCAAGCCCAGCGAGCCCGCCGTCTGAATATACGCCGCGAGTTTTTCCGAGACGATCGGGTTCTCGTCCCCAAAGTCGGGCGCTTCGTCCGTAACGAGCATGACGCTCGCGCCCATGTAGTTTTTCGGATAGAGCAAAACGCAGCGCGACCGCTTGGGATCCGCGAAGAGTTTGTCGAGCGCTTCGGCGTCGGCAAGTCGGCGCGCGACAAGACAATGCGTTTGATCGTCAAGGCGAAGCAGGCGGCCCTGCGCGAGCGCTTTGGCGTCCCAAATAGTGGGAACGTCTTTGTGTTTCAACATGTCGCGCAGACGCGGCGCGTAGGAATTCTCGCAAAGAACGCATCCGGTCGACGGCTGCGGTATCGACTTGATTCCAAACGCTTTGCGCGCGTAGGAAATGAGCTGGATTCGACTTCGACCGGTAAAAGACCGCATCTTTTCGCGATTGAGCGTTCCTTCTTTCTCCATCTCCGTTTCCGGCAGGACGCGCGCGCTCAACGGGCGGAGCAATTTGCCGTTGAGACCCGACTCGCGCGAAATGAGCGCGAGCTGGTGCATCTTCTGACTGTTTGGGCGCTGGCCGGAAATCTCGCCCGTCGCGACGAAGTCCGCGCCGATCTCTTCCATGAGCTTTTTCGCTTCGCGGCACATCGCCGTGCGGCAGTCCAGACACGGATTGACGTTCGAGCCGTATCCCCATCTGGGATGCGCGACCATGTTCATATACTCTTCGCCAAAATGGCGAACGACCAGTTCGATTCCGATTTCCTCCGCGCGTTTAATCGACTCCTGGGAACAGTCGTGGAACGGGGTGACCATATTGAGCCCGACGACTTCAATTCCCTGCGATTTCAACATGCACGCCGCCAAAATACTGTCTAAGCCGCCTGAAAAGAGAACAACAGCTTTCATTGAAGAACGACCTCCGCTAACTGGAATCTATCTATTGATCAACCTACGCCCGTCAGTATTATATCGAAAAGCGCCAAATCGACAACTCGCGCGGGAAGGGTTAAGAAACAATCGGCGGAAGAAGAAAAGGCAAGAAACAAAAAAAGCCGCCGTAAAGCGACCGACAAAAAAAGAAAAGCCAGCGGGGAGAATCGAACTCCCAACCTTAGCATTACGAATGCTACGCTCTGCCAGTTGAGCTACGCGGGCTTCTCTGGACCGACAGCCCAGAACAGCGGATATTCTAGCGTTATATTTCCTTTCGTCAAGAGCGAAATCCCGCGACCGACCAAAATCGTCAATTTCAGTCTCGTCGACGCGATTTAACGCCACTGCATGATCGTGTTGAGCAGGAGCAGAACAAATTGCAACGCGACGGCGAATCCAATGAGCGGCTGACGCGCCGCGCGAGCGACCGAGTCGAACGCGCGTTCGTAGAAAATCTGAAGCGCCAGGACGGGGCCCGCGTCTTGAAGACGCCGCGCTTCGCTTTCGATTGGATCGTCGAATTCGGGGTCGTCTTTGGGTATCGTTCGGTCGTCTTTTTGACGGATATGCTCGGGCGCAAACGGCTTGCCCGGCTCCCAGCCGAGTTTCGCTCGACACGAACGCTCCAGCGCGACCATCGCGCCGAAAATCGCGCCGACGATTCCCAGAATGACGACCGCGCCAAACGCGCCGAATTCCTGCGACGCGTAAATCGCCTGACACGCCGTCCAGATCGCCGTAATCGCGACGCCGAAAATAAACCGCGCGGTGCTGCGCTGAACGCCGCCGAGCGTAACGTTGACGCAGAACGCGATAAAGAGCGCCGACGCCAAAATCGCCGGCAGACGCGTCGACGCAAAGGACCCGAATTGCGCCTGAAGTTCCTCGGGAATCGCGTACGCCCAGTAGGTTGGAAACGACGCCGCGCCGAGCGAACACGCCGCGATAAACATCGCGAACCCGCGCACGGGCGCGTTGTTGAAATTCGCGCCGAACCAGTAGAACAGCGCCGAAAACGCCGCGGCGACGAGAACCCACGTCTCCGAACGCGTCCAAACAAACGTCTCCGTAATCGCCAGCCAGAGCGTCAAAATGAAGTAGACCGACGCGACGCTCGCGCGTCTGTGTTTCCAGGCCCAATATTCGCCAATCGCGCAAAAAATCAGCGCGAAGACCGCGTCCAGCCCGGTATGATCGACCGCGAGCCAGAATAGTATGAGAACCGCCGCGCAGTAGTGGAGCGTGCGCGCCTGAAACGCCGCCGCGAGCGCGAACGCGCCGACCGCCCAAAACGGCGCGATCGCCGCAAACGCGTCGCCCAGGCGTTCCAATCCTTCGACGTCGATTGTATTGGGCGCTTCGCGCGACAAAAGCGCGAGCGACGTTCCAAAAAACAACGTGCCGAAGATGCTGAACAATTTAGACAGCGGCGGATTGCCAAATCGACTTCCCAAATACGCGACCACGTACGTCGCCGCAAGTCCGAGGATCAAAACGCCCGCTTTGAAGAACAGGGGGAAAACGCTCCAATGACCGCGCAGCCCGACGAACCCCATCGCGACGATCGCCAGATACGCGAGCGCCGCAAACGCCGCCGTCGCCCACAAGTCGCGCCGAACGGTTTCGTAATGAGCGAGCGTCGAATCGGCGTCGACGCGCTGAATCGTTCGATCCAGCGTCTCGGGAGCCGAGTCAAAATCCTCGTCAAGCCAATCTTTTTTGTCTGTGTCTTCAAACGCCATGTCGTTATTTTATGTTGTGAAAATGCGCGTAGTAGTGAAAATTTTTCGAGATGCAGCGCAAATTGACCGTCAGTCGGGTCCTTTAGTTTACGTCAGTATCAAGCCAGATTCTGACGTCGGCGACGTCGACGCTCAGGATTTCCGCGATGACTTCGTCGCTCCAGCCTTTTGCGCGCATGTTAGCGGCGGCGTTCTTCAAAGTCTCCAAGCGTCCTTCCGCTCTTCCTCTTGCTTCTCCTTCCGCTTCTCCTTCCGCTCGTCCTCTTGCTTCTCCTCTTGCTTCTCCTCTGCGAATCAGTCCTTCAAGAGCTTGGCACATATTAACGCGCTCCTCTCCTTTGTCATAAGGAATTTTGGAATTCGTGAGAACGTTCACCATGTCGACCGTTTTTTTCGACACGCTTTTAAACGCTTCGTCCTCGTTGACCAACTTATAGAGTTTGTCTTCGTCTTTGGAATACTTGAGATATTCCAGAACCAGTCTAAGTTCCGAAACCAATTTGGGAAAATTCTCGTCTTGAAAATCGGCGGGCGTTATCAGATGAATGCGGTAGTTGTCGACAAAACGAAGAATATGTTCGTTTGCGTCCAACATACTGTGCAAATCTCTCGGCCCCGTCCATTCTTCCGCGCCGAAGTAGACGACCAGCGTTATCACCGGAAGCAATTTGTCCGTCTTGCGGAAACCTGAAAGATACTCCGCTCCTGACGATTTGCCCTCGGCTCGATTTTCCTTCGTTTTTTGGTCGACCTGCTTGTTGTACGCCAGCGCGTCGTACACCATGTTTCGAACCGGCATGGCGTAGTGAATCTCGGACTGGTTCTCAATGCCCAGGAGAAGATAAACGGCGTCGGAACCCTCCATAATCGACGCCAATTTCAAGACGTCCCGAAACTTTTGTATTGGAACAACTTTGCCGTCTTCGCCGTAGAGAAGCGCGAGAGACGCCGAATCCTGCGGCTTCAGATCCTCGGGCTTAATTACCTGTTTGCCGTCGTAAAGCAGGTAATTGAAAGCGTCCGCAAATCTTTCCGGATCCTGCATGTAGTCTTTGGTTATAGCGTCTTTGTCAGCCATGGAACTCCTCCTACCGCCCAAATTACTATAACGTTTTGCTCGTTGACGTCAAGCTGGAGTAGCGGATATTTGCCAGCCCGCGCAGTCGTCGGGCTTCGACGGTCGCCTGAATTTCAATCGCGAAAACGCGTTCGCATTAGCGATCGATCGCCCAATATTGGACGGCGTCTTTCCCGAAACCGCGAAGGCGTCCAAAAGCCCCGTAAGTCGCGTCGATCGGCGCGTCGTACTGTTCGTCAAAGCCTATCGACTTACTCCGTTGGCGAATATCGTGTTGATTAGCCCGGCGGCGACGTCGTTTTGAGAGACGAGCGAATTCTCTATTTCAGCTTTTGCGGCGTTCATAAACGTACCCCTTTGCTGTTATTGTACCGCGCCGTCGCGTTTGAAACAAGAATTTATTTCCGATTTTTGGTTAGGCAAACCGGCGCGCGACTCATTGTGCCAACGAGCGGCTCGCCGTTGAGCCGTCGCGTCGACTCCAATTTTTTTAGCAGCGTTTGAAAAATCGAGTTTTTCTGTTATACTAGAGGGAGCGTTGCGTTGAAAGGCGTTTTCGTTTGTTTTGAGCGAGCGTTCCTTAAAGATGTTTTTGGGTTTTGGAGCTGAACGAGAGTGGAATCGGACGAGTTAAACAGGGCAAACGGCGCGAATAGCGCCTGGCTCGACGTCGTCGCAAAGGGGGATAAAGAGGCGATAGCGCAGGTGTTTTCGCGTTATCACGACTCTCTTGTTTCTGCGGCTCGGCAGAAGTTTTCCTCCGGCGGAGTCGACGGCGGGACTCCGTCCGACTGTGTGATGAGCGCGTTTCGGACGTTCCTCCTTGGCGTTAATCAGGGTAGGTATTCCTTCAGCTCGGAATCGAAGGTTTGGGGACTTCTTTACAGTATAACCCTCAGAAAAATACGCGCGTCGCGTCGCAAAGTCCTTCGTCGCCATTCTCTTGCCAATAAGTTTTCCTCGTTGCCCAGAGGTTACGAAACTCCCGACTCTTTCGATTGTGAAGATCCGTCCGCACTGGATCCGGGGCTTTTGGCGGGAATCGAGGAGGAAGCGCGCAATTTAATTCTGTTGTTTCCTGAGAATCGTCGAATTCGAGAGATTCTCGAACTGGGGCTCGAAGGGTGGACGACCGCGCAAATAAGCGCGAAATTGGGGCTTGTGCCTCGAACCGTTCAGATACACATGAAGAAGGCTTTGGAGCGGTTCGCTACTTTTGCCAGGATTTCAGAATTGCCGACTCTCAAGTTTTCGGGGTTTTCCGACGTCGAAGTCGCCGCAGAGTTGGAAACGAGTCCCGAGTGGGTCGCTTACTTCCTGAACGTAATGCTCGACTGTTGGAGTCGCGAACGAAACGTCGCGTACAATTCGTCTCAGTGGATTTCGCTTATTAAGGCGTTTTTTGAAACGGGCGAGATCGTCTTGCCAAAAAGGAAGTTCGCCTTCTGGAACGCCGAATTGACCGAAGAGCGCGCGCTTCAGGTTTTTGAGACCTTGGGCGAACGCTGGAAAGACGCGGTTTTCGGCAAGTGGCGCTCCCCGTTGCTCCGCGCTCTTGACGAATACGAGACGATGGTTTCCAGGGCTTCTAAGTCCGCTTGATTCGACGCGTCCCTTGGTTTTGTGCCGTCGACCGACGGCTTTTCTACTTTGCGGAGCTTCCCTGGTATTCGTAAGCGCCAATATCGACTGTTCCGTCGACGATGCGTTTGGCGCCCGACAGATCGACGTCTCCTTGCGCGCGCTCGTTCTTTCCCGCGTTAATGGCGGCGGATCCCTCTCTGAGCGCGTAATCCCCGCGTTCCGGATCGACGAACAAGTTCTGCGAACCGTCGTAAACGAGATTGTTTTCCGCTTCCGACCAGTCGGCAAAACTTGAAATCGAGTTGAACGCCTCGACTTCCCCGTGATCGGAGAAGACGT
>JAFZNK010000005.1 GCA_017550965.1 Thermoguttaceae bacterium | reverse complement strand
GCGTCGAAACCAACCTCAAACCGAGAGAAGGAAAAACTCAGTTGCAAGCCGGAGCGGCCGGAGCGCAAGGAGCGCAGGGCGCGCACGGGGCCGGAGCGCATTCCGCAGGTCCGCAAGCGGCCGGAGCGCAAGGAGCGCACGCGGCGAAGCAGGGGCGAGCGAAACGGGCTTTCAAGCCTTGGAAGGGCTTGAAGCAGCAGCAAGCCTTGCAGGGGGCGATATCGCAAGCCGGGGCGCAGGCGGCCGGAGCGCAGTCCGCGGTGGGAGCGCACGGGGCCGGAGCCGGATCGCAAGCAGCCGGAGCGCAGGGTTCGCAAGGAGCCGGGGCCGGAGCGCATTCAGCCGGAGCGCAAGGAGCGCATTCGGCCGGGGCGCAAGGAGCGCACGGGGCGCAAGGAGCGGCGCAGAAGCAAGGTTTGCAAGCGGCGATACGAGCGCAGAAGGCAGCCTTCGCGTTCTGAACGGCGCAAATACCTTTGCAAGCGGCATTCTTGATCATCGCGCAGGGGTTGATGCACGGAATGCAAATCGTGGGACCGCAAGCCGGAGCAGCGGCGCAGGTCGGAGCGACCGGCGTGCAGGCGGCAGGGGCGCAAGGAGCACAATCTTGAGCGAAGACGCTGGAAGCGACTGCCAAGACGGCGACGGCACAGAGAATAATTCTCTTCATTAAAGGAGTCTCCTATAAAATAGAGTGGATGCTGGGCTTTCGCCCACACTAAATCTTATTCGCCTATATCGGCGGGGGGCCGATAAATATTTAGCTACTTTTCCCAAAATTCTTGAATTGTTCAAATCGCGTATCTTATCATACAGTTGTTTCGCAAACGGCGCAAACCAGCGACGAACAATCTCGAATCACTACGTCAAGTATAAACAGGGGCGCGGGATATTTCAAGAAACTTTCAGCTAAAAAAGCGACTTCGCGCCAAAAGTTCCACGTTATAATCGGTCGTCCCGTTACAACCCAAAAACCGTTGCTTTACAACGATTTTACCAAAATAGTTGGCAAATCTTAAAAACTTCGGTTTGGGCGTTAGCGCAGTTATTCCAATTATAACCATTCCGCCTGTTTTACCTGTTTTACGCAATCAAAAACGGCCCAAACGGCGCGAAATCCGTACGCGGACGGCGCCTTCGGGACTCGCCCCCGATTCCAAAAACAGTTATCGTCCCCGCGCGCGCCAGATTTCGTACTTTTTCAGCCTTTTTAGGCGTTATCTTCCCGACTGCGCCTCTACTTTTCGGCGCTGTGCGCAAAGTCGTTTTATTTGGCGCCACCCGTCCAATTTCTTCTGGAAAAACTCCCTTTTCCGGGAATTCTCCGCAGTCCTGGGAAACGCGATCCGCAACCGAAAACCGTCCCGTTCCCCGACATTAATTAATGGGGCGCGACAATTGAATCACGCGTCCCGCTCCCGACGCCCGACGCCGGCCTCTGCCGCCGTTTATTAATATATAGGGGAAGCGCATGACGAAGGCGGAAACCGACGCGCGTCTCCAACGCTCCCGCGAGACTGTCCGCCGATCCTGCGTTGGCGCGCCGGCGTCTCAAAACAAATCGACGTCTTCTTCGTTCCGGGGTCCGGCGATCGGCGTTCAACGAGGCCCAAAAGGGAAAAAAACCGCAAAAATAGTGAACTTTAACGCGCGGGAGTTCCGATAATACCGCATGGAATCCCAAGAGGGTCTCGGGACTCTCGATAAAAGATTCCCGCAAGCGCGTCAAATCAGGCTCGCGCATCACAGCGAAAGAGCGTCGGCGCGTTAGCGTTTATTGGTTTTATTTCGAAAAAGACGCAAGTTTTAACGCGTCGTCGTTCGATATATAGGCCAACAACGGCTCCGGCGTCGACGCGCCGAGGCTTATAAACAAGGATTGGCGGGGAGTTTTATTCTGCGTCGCTCCTGAAAGACCCGTGATATTCGTCGAAAAGTTCGGTCGGTTTCGTGCGAAGGACGCTCAAAAACGCGTCGCGCTTAACGAGAACAAACGGGATCAGGAACTAAAACCAGGACGGTATTCGCCGACAAGCGGTCGAACGACGGTTCGAGCGCGGAGCGAATAAGAGCGCCCACGGCGCCGCCCCCAAGTTGTTCATTCTTGAAAATCATTTGTCAAGGAAGTTAGAGATGAAAAAAATGAATTTCAGAATTGCCGCGTGCCTCACTCTTCTGGCTGCGGCCGTTACGAGCGGATGCATCGGATTCGGCGGCTTCACGTTCGGGATTTTCAGCATTCCGGTGCCGGTCAGTCCGTATTTCCAGGGCGCCTATGAAGACATGGCGTTCGAATCCGATCGTTACAATCAAGTCCCGGTTCTTCCTCCTATCGTCGACGGCGTTCCCGAAGGAATCGACGCGCCTTCCGACGACGAGGTCGTCCGTCTGCTCGAAAAAGCCAAGCCGAACAACGGCGGCGTTCCGTTCCTCGAAACCCGTTATCGCAACGACGTCAGAATCGTAAAAGAACTCGTCGCCGATTACGTCGATCCGCCTCGATTCTTCCCCATGGTCGGCCCCGTCCAGGTTCACCACGTCCACTGGAAGTGCACCGTTTACTATGAACAAAACGTCCGCGTCGGCTGGCCGATTCCTTACACCATGGAAAAGAAAGACGCGTCGGAAGTCATCTACATCGACAAAGATCACCTTCACGCCGTCGAACAAGATATGAACGCTATTCAATGAGTCCTCGTTGAATCGCATAAAAGACCGAGCCGCTGCTAACGGCGGCTCACGGCTCCGAAGCAGGAGCGGCGCTTTAAGAAGCGTTTTCGCATGAACGACCGAATTGAGCGGGCAATCTCGAGAGGGATTGTCCGTTTTTTCTTTTCTTGACGTCTTAACGCGAATTCGCTACCATCCGGAAGCGAAATATCGGCGCTTTAGCGCGTAAAACCGGAGCGTTCGCCTAACGGCCGCGCCGCGCCGACGTCAACTTTCCTTCACGCGTCGAAAGGCGCCGACCCCATGCGAAAATTACTAGTCGTCCCGATCCTTCTCTTCCTGCTGACGCCGTTCGTCTCGACAGACTCGAACGTCGCCAACGCGCAGGGCTGGCGACTCTTTTCCGGAAAGATCAAAGAGGAAGCGCTGGAGAAAAAGAACGCCGACGCTCGGGAAAACGCCGGGGATCAGGAAGAAGAACTCCCCCCGTTGTTCGACGTAACCAGAAAAGATCGAGAGAATCTCGAAGCGAACGACGTCCCGCCGCAGACGGAGGAAGACGAAGAGCCGGTCCAACGAGGGGTCAGGTCCCCCGTCTCCGAAGGGGGAATGTTGAACTTCTCCGACGTCCTGACCGACGACGCGGCCGAATACTCCGGCGACGCCGACAATTTGCCCCCGACGTATCCGACGGCCAATTTCGCGCCCGAGCCGCCTTCTTATCGCAATTTCCCCGAACAAAAAAACGACGCGCGCCTCAACGACGTCTGCTTTGTCTCGCCGACGCAGGGCTGGGCGGTCGGCGATCGCGGAACGATCTGGCAAACGACCGACGGCGGAAACGACTGGACGCTCGCGGAAACGCCGACCGACGCGAATCTCTTCGCCGTGTCGTTTCTCGACGAAAACTACGGTCTGGCGGTCGGGGGGCGCGTCCTGCCGACGTCGCACGCCGGACAAGGCGTCGTCTTGCGAACGATCGACGGGGGAAAAACGTGGGGCGAAATTGAAACGGCGGCGTTTCCGATCTTGCGCGACGTGAAGATCGTCGACGAAGAAAACGCGTGGATCGCGGGCGACTCTTCCGATTTGTACCCGTCCGGTCTGTTTTTCAGCGCGGACACGGGGATCGAATGGGTTCGCGTCGAAGGAAACAAACGCGGCGGTTGGCGCGCGGCGCTCTTCGATCCGGTCGAGCAACTCGGCGTGGGCGTTACGACCGAAGGCGCGATTCAAAGCGTCGAGGGGGCGCGCGCGGAACAAAACCCCATTACGCTCGGAACGCGACGCGCAAGAGACGTCGCCTACGACGGATCGACCCAGCGCGCGTGGATCGTCGGCGATCAGGGTCTAACGCTCGTCTCGGCCGATTTCGGGGAAAACTGGGGCCCCGCGCCGGGCGGATTCCCCAACGATTCTCAAAACTATTTCGATTTGTCCGGGGTCGTCGCGCGCGACGGTTTTGTCGGCGTCGTCGGCTCTCCCGGCTCTTTGTTCTTCTATTCCGAGGACGGCGGAAACGTCTGGAACGCCGCGCCCACGGGCGTGACCACGCCGCTGAGAAAAGTCGCGTTTGTCGATCGCGCCAACGGCTGGGCGGTCGGCGATTTGGGCGTCGTCGTCGCGACGAACGACGGCGGCAGAACGTGGCGTCTGCAGCGCTCGGGCGGCTCGCGCGCGGCGTTGCTGGGCGTTTTTGGACGCGCCGAAGACGTTCCCGTCGAAGCGCTCGTTCAACTTGCCGGAGACGGCGGGTTCCTCGCGCAAATCGCGTTAGTCGCGCGCGAAGCGGACAAAGAAGGCGTCGCCGCGGAAATACCTTTCGCCGACCGATTCAACGAAGCGCTCGTGGAAGCGGGCGCGCTGGGCATGACGCAGGCGAGCCTCTTCAAACTCAATCCTTCCGCGCAACGCGATTCCGTCGACCAAATCCTCGAACGTTTCGACGCCGAAAACGACGGCGACGGACTGCGCCGCTTTCAGGAACGCCTCGTCCGGCTCCTGCGCGTGTGGCGGCCAAACGTGATCATGACCGCCGACTCGCTCCTCGACGACGGCGCGGGGGACGTCGGCCAAATCCCCGACTCGATTAATTTAAGCACGCCTCAAGGCGCTCGGGCGCTTGTCGGCGCGCTCGCCGCTAATTCCGCGAATCTTGACGAACGTCCGCGCGACGCGTTTCAGGAGCTTCTGCTCCGCGAACTGCCCGGCGCCGTGAAAAACGCCGCCGATCCGACCGCGTTTCCGGAACACCTCACTGCCTGCGGCCTGGAGCCCTGGAGCGTTAAAAAGGCGCGCGCGCTGTGTCGGGGAAAAAATCAGGGCAATCTTACGATCGACTCGGACTTTTTCTGCGCATCGCTCGGCCGCCCGATCGCGGAAATCGCCGCGAACGCGCGCGCTATCGCGAGCGACGATTCGGAGCCGCGACGAATGACGAACTTTCAGACGCTCTTTTGCGCCGTTCCGACAAAATACGCCGACAAGACGTTCTTCGACGGTTTCGACCTTCCCTACGGCTGCGACGCGCGGCGCGCGAGACAGTCGGAGCTCGCGAACTCCGCCGACTCGCTCTCGGCGCGCGCGGGGGATCGCCGCCAGAAACTCGCCGTCGTCGACTCGCTGACCGGAAAGAACGGAAACAGACGCGTGAAATCGGACGTTCTCCTCGCGCAGCTGCGCGGCGCTATTCAGGGCGTCGACCCCGACTTCGCCGTCGACTACCTTGAGACGGCCGGCAGACGCTTCGCCGAACAAGGCGCGTTGACCGACGCCGAAGAAGCGTATTCGATCGTCGCGCTCGAACTCCCGGACCGCCCCAAAGCCGCGGAAGCGTTCGCGTGGCTCGCGCAATATTACAGCGGCTCCGAACCGAAACGCCGCGCGCAACTCCGGGGCGAAGTTACGCTCAACGAGAACCCCAACGACCGCCTTGTCAACGCGCGCAACCTCGCCGACACAATTCGCGACGTCGCCCCGGAAGCGTACATGGCG
Organism: Thermoguttaceae bacterium; assembly: GCA_017550965.1. Taxonomy (GTDB): domain Bacteria; phylum Planctomycetota; class Planctomycetia; order Pirellulales; family Thermoguttaceae; genus RUG369. The sequence goes on along the minus strand of JAFZNK010000005.1, from coordinate 2,240 downwards.
CCCGAAATTCGCTTTCCTCTCGCCGCCGCGCAACTTAAGCTCGGGGATTTCGACGGCGCGATGAAGTTCTACATGACGCGTTCGCAGGCGTCCGAAGACGACGTCTGGGGAGCGCGCGCCGCCGCCGAATATTGGCTGCGCGCCCCTCAAAACGATCTGCGTTCGACGGAAAAACAATACTGTCCGCTCGGCAAGTTCACGTGCTGCCGGTTCCTTCAGAAACCTTATTTGGACGGCACGTTTGAATCGAACGTCTGGGACTCCGCGCAACGCGTCGACTTGTCGACGCCCTTCCAGGAAGCTCCCCCGACGCGCGAGCCGACGCTCGCGGAGAACAACGCGAAAATCTGGCGTCAAAAGAACAAAGCGTTCTCCAAACGACTCGGCACGAACGTCATGATCGCGCACGATTCCGAGTATCTGTACGTCGGCGTCGCGTGCCAAAAAGCGCCGGAAGTCGATTATCCCAACCGGGGCGTCGAACTGAAAAACGACCTGGCCGACACGCTCAACGCGGCCGCGGGCGGCGCGTCGGAAAACGGCGAGACGAAACGCGAACGCGACGCCGACATGACGCGGTACGACCGCGTCGAACTGCTCTTCGACCTCGACGGCGACTATACGACCGCGTACAAGTTCGTCTTCGACTGCCGGGGGTGGGCGTTCGACTCCAATTGGAACGAGCCGGGCTGGAATCCGGAAATCTTCGTCGCCAACGCGGAAACAAACGCGACGTGGACGATCGAGGCGGCCATACCCCTCGCCGAACTCGCGGAACGCTCGCCCGATCCCAACGAAGTCTGGCGCGTCGCGATAAGAAGAATCGCGCCGGGGGCCGGAATCGAATGCTGGAACGTGGAGAACTCCGATTCAGGAGAAGGCGCGTTTGGATTGATGGAATTCGAGTAACGCCGCGCCGCGTCGACGACAAGGCGATCGAACAGCCCGCGCGCCGTCGCAATACTGACGCAGGCGAAAAGAGCGACAGGGCGTTCCGTCCAAAAAAGCGGCTCAGGCGTCGCTTGCCGAAGGAATATTACCCCCTTACTCTCTTTTTAGCGTTTTTCTTAAAAAAACTATTGATTCTGTCAGAGGACGTCGTACAATTCGGACGCGGAGGGATTTAACATGGCAAAGCGTCAACAAGTTCACAAATTGATCGATTGTCTTAATCTGAACGGCTTGAACTATATCGTTAGCGTTCTGAATGGATTGAGCGCCGATAATTGGATCGACGTTCCGTTAAACAACGTTCCCAACACGGAACAGATTAGCGAAAAACAAGCGGCGTTTAAAAGGCTCGAAGCTCGCAGAAAGAAATACGTCGAATTCGATTTAGAAGATATCGAAGAGGCAAAAACGGAAGGAATTTTGGGCAAATGGGGCGGCGCTTATTGAAGGTTTTAATTGACACAAACTTACCGATAACATATATTACCGGAAGAGAAACAGCCCCCGACAAGGACGCCGTAGGCAAAATTGTCAAGTTATGCGCAGACGGAAAAATCGAGGGGTTTCTCGCTCTTCATTCCGTGTCCAATATGTGGTTTGTCATGACTCGTCTCAAAAACAGAAACACCGGCGAGTTTGTCTTTTCAAAGCAGGAGACGCGTGAAAATATCAAAGATTTTTGTAGCATTATGGAAGTTGTAGGCGCGGATACAAACGCAGTTATCGCCGCGCTCGACAACGAGAGTTTCTCTGATTTTGAAGATTGTTTACAGGAAAAGTGCGCCATAACGGCTAACGCGGATTACATTATAACAAGCAATATCAGAGACTATCAGCGCTCTGCAGTCCCCGCGATAACGCCGAAAGACTTCTTAGAGACAATGGCAAAAGAAGAAGAAGAAGACTGAACCAATATGTGCGCTGGATTAGCGGAATTCGAGTGACGCCGCGCAAGAAACAAAAAAGAGGCGTGGGCAGAACGCCCCGCCTCGGTAGAACACGCAGAACAATCAGAATATCGATCAAGAGAATATCAAAGAAAAAACTTCTGTTTCATCCTCTGAAAACTCTTTTCCGATCTTCGTCCTCTGAAGATCGATCGTTCCTCCGGCGCGGAGGATAAGCGCGGCGAAAGTCGCCGCGCCCAAAGTCGAACGGTTCGAGACGAGACGAGCTTCAATCGTCTTCCTCGATCCAGTTCCACGCTTCGTCGGTCCGATAAAAATCTTCCAGACAAAAGCAGCGGTCCGCCTGATAAAAATCGTTCCAGGGAACGAGCTCTCCGCGCG
>JAFZNK010000056.1 GCA_017550965.1 Thermoguttaceae bacterium | reverse complement strand
GACTCCGCTCGCGATGGCCGCTATGTTATGCACGGCGGCGACTTTAACGATAATCGGCTTTTTGTATTCGGTCGCTTCTTTGAGGGAAAAGACGAGCTGTCGGAGGTCTTCGATCGAGTAGACGTCGTGGTGCGGGGCGGGGGAGATTGCGTCGGAACCTTCGGGGATCATGCGCGTTTTCGCGACGTCGCCGACGATTTTGGCGCCGGGCAGGTGTCCGCCGACGCCGGGCTTGGCGCCCTGGCCCATCTTGATTTCAATCGCCGCGCCCGCCTGAAGATAGTTCTCGTGAACGCCGAATCGACCTGAAGCGACCTGGACGACCGTGTTGGGGCCGTACTTATAAAAATCTTCGTGAAGCCCTCCTTCGCCGGTGTTGTAGTAGATCCCCAGTTCCGTCGCCGCCTGCGCGAGTGCCGCGTGCGCGTTGTAACTGATGGAGCCGTAACTCATCGCGGCGAACATGACGGGCATGGACAATTCGAGTTGCGGTTCGAGCTTGACGTCGAGTTTTCCATTGGGGAGCCTTGTGATTTTGTTCGGCTTCTTCCCCAGAAAGACGCGCGTTTCCATCGGCTCGCGCAACGGATCGATCGACGGATTCGTCACTTGCGACGCGTTGACGAGAATTTTGTCCCAGTAGACGGGCAGGGGCGTCGGCGCGCCCATCGACGAAAGGAGAACGCCGCCGCTGCCCGCCTGTTTGAAAATCTCGCGAATCGTCTGATTCGACCAGTTGGCGTTTTCACGAAACGCGCAGTCGCTTCTGACGATTTTCAGCGCTTTTGTCGGACAAACCGCCAGACAACGTTGACAGTTGACGCATTTTGAGTCGTCGGTTCTCCACGTTTTGGTCGCGGGGTCGAACTTATGGACTTCGTTGGAACATTCGCGTTCGCAAAGTCGGCAATTGACGCAACGATCTGGATTCCGGACGACTTCAAATTCCGGATATAAGAAATCGACGCTCATCAGTATGTTCCTTCCTTCGCATAGACGATTACCGGTTCGCCGCCCGCGGGCGCCCAGACGTTTTCGACGTTTTCTTCCATGGCGCGAATCGCCGCTTCTTCGCTCGCGACGTACGTTTTATCGTCCTTTTCGGCGACGACCATGGAGCGTAGCTTGATTCGGTCGTTGAGCGCCATGAATCCGCCGGAGAATCCTAAAACGATCGAAAACGGGCCCGTGATTAAGAGACTCGAAAAGACCGCGCGAAGGTAGCGCAGTTTTTCGCGCTCCTCGGCGTCCTGTTTCGAGTCGATCGACGTCCAGAACGGCGCCGCGACGACGTCGGCGGCTTCTTCAAGCGTAAGTTTCTGAACGCGAAGAAGATAGTCCATAATGTACGTAATGACTTCCGTGTCCGTCTGAAGCGAGCATTTGTACCCGAACGTCTCGATAAAGCGGCGGTTGGCGTCGTAAGACGAGATTTCGCCGTTGTGAACGACCGAATAATCGAGCAGCGCGAACGGATGCGCGCCTCCCCACCAGCCGGGCGTGTTGGTCGGATAGCGGCCGTGCGCCGTCCAGGAGTAGCCCTCGTATTCTTCGAGCCGATAGAACCTCGCGACGTCCTCGGGGTATCCGACCGCCTTGAACGCGCCCATATTTTTGCCGCTGGAGAAGACGTACGCGCCGTCGAGAAACTGATTGATCTTCATGACGGTTCGCGCGACGAATTCGTCGGCGTCGAGTTGCGACGACGCGAGCGTCGACTTAAACGGATCGACGAAGTAGCGCCATACGATCGGCTCGTCGGTGATTTCGGGAATTTTACGCGTCGGGAGGATTTCCGATTTGACGATTTCAAAATTTTCTTTCAGGAGTTTCTCGCAGCTTTTGCGCGTTTCGCGGCAGTCGAAAAACATGTGAAACGCGTAGAAGTCTTTATACGCCGGATAAATCCCGTACGCCGCGAATCCGCCCCCAAGACCGTTCGAACGGTCGCGCATCGGCTTCATCGCCTCGGCGATCGTTTCGCCGTTAATTCTTTTTCCTTCGCGGGATATGACGGCGGCGATCGCGCAACCCGACGGTATGCGTATTTGACCTTCCAGTTTCATCGTGCGCCTCGTTTCTTTTTAACCACGCCTTCCAACCAAAAAAAAACGTTCACTTCAGAATAACTCCAATATTAGTTATGCTGAAATGAACGCCTTTGCTCATTCTTAAAAAATTATAATATCCCCTTTTATTTTGTCAAGCGATTTTTTGAAAAAGGTTCGAAAGTGGAGCGATTCCGTTTTTCTTCAAGTAATGCGGCGCCAAAACGCAAAGTTGGAGCCGCAGGCAGAAGCGCGCCCTCGTCGCGCGTATGTCGCCGGCCGGGTAGATTGACGAATAACCAACGACTCGGTATTTCCCCAATCAACGCGCCGTCAAAAGATAAAGAACGGTCAAAATATATAAAATTAACTGGAGTCGCCCCACATTCTATGCTAAAATATGATAAACAAAACCGAATAACCGCTCGCCGCGTCCCCAATTTCAGCCCCTCATGCCAACGACTATTACTGAAGAGACCTACGAAAAAGCGATCCTCGAACTGTTCGCCGACCGTCTCGGCTACGAACGTCGATACGGTCCCGAAGTCGAGCGCGACTACGAACGCCCGTACTATGAGCCGAGCGTACGCGCCGCGCTTGAGCGTTTGAACCCCGATTTGCCGCAAGCCGCGCTTGACGACGCTTTTTTTCGTATTACGCATATCGACGACGGAACGCTTCTGCAACGTAATCAGCGTTTTACGGACTACTTGCAAAACGGCGTTCCCGTCTCGTTTAACGACGGCGGCGAAACGCGTTCCGATCTCGTTCGGCTCGTCGATTATGACAATTCTGACAAAAACGATTTTGTAGTCGTCAATCAGTGGACGTGCGTTGAGAAGAAAGTCGAAAAACGCCCGGACGTCGTCGTTCTGCTCAACGGTTTTCCCGTCGCGATCTTCGAACTTAAATCGCCGTCGCGCGAAAACACCGACGCTTCCGAGGCGTTTTTACAGCTCCGCAACTACATGAGCGACATATCGGAACTCTTTGTCTACAACCAGATATGCGTCATGAGCGACATGGCGGTTTCCAAGGCGGGCACGATCTCGTCGGGCGAAGATCGATACATGGCGTGGAAGTCGGTCGACGGCGAAAAAATCGACTCGACTTGCGGAAGTTTCGACGTCTTTTTCGAAGGAATCTTCAGGAAAAGCCGTTTCCTCGACGTTTTAAAGAATTTTATCTGCTTCAACGAAGACGTTCAAAATCCGTTCAAAATCCTCGCGGGATATCATCAATACTTCGCGGTGAACAAAGCGATTGATCGCGCCGTTCTCGCGTCGCAGTCGGACGGGCGCGGCGGCGTGTTCTGGCACACTCAGGGGAGCGGCAAGTCGTTGTCGATGGTATTCTTTGCGCATGGGATTCAGCGTCGACTCGACAATCCGACGATCGTCGTTTTAACTGACCGCAACGACCTCGACGATCAACTTTACGGGCAGTTCTGCCGCTGTAAAGACTTTTTGCGCCAAACGCCCGTTCAGGCGACCGGCCGGGAGAATCTGCGCGAGCTGCTCGATAAGCGCGAGGCGGGCGGAATCGTCTTTTCGACGATGCAGAAATTCGACGAATACGACTCGCCCCTGTCGGAACGCCGCAATATAGTCGTCATGGCGGACGAAGCGCATCGAAGCCAGTACGGTCTTCAGGAAAAAAACAAGCGCGTCGCGAACGAAGACGGCTCGTTCGAATACCATAAAGTCGTCGGCGCGGCGCGGCTCGTTCGAGACAGTCTTCCCAACGCGACTTACGTCGGTTTCACCGGAACGCCGATCGCGCAAAAAGACCATAACACGCGCGAGGTTTTCGGCGACTATATCGACGTCTACGATATGACGCAGGCTGTGGAAGACGGCGCCACGCGCCCCGTCTTTTACGAAAGCCGCGTCGTCAAATTGAAGTTGAAAAAAGAGGTTCTCGACGCAATCGACCGCGAATATGAAAAATTCGCGGAAACGACGGAGCCGTGGGTTCTCGAAAAGAGCAAGCGCGAACTCGGGACGCTCGACGAATTGCTCGGAACCGACGACGTTCTCGATTCGCTCGTCGCCGATATTCTCGACCATTACGAGAATTACCGCGCAAACGAACTTGCGGGCAAAGCGATGATCGTCGCTTATTCGCGAAAAATAGCGATCAAGATATACAAGCGGATTCTCGCCGCGAGGCCCGGCTGGTTCGACAAAGTCGCCGTCGTCATGACCGGAAGCAATCAGGATCCGGAAGAATGGAAAGAAATCGTTGGGACGAAAGCGCGCAAAGACGAGCTTGCGCGGCTCTTTAAAGACGACAAATCGCCTTTGAAAATCGCGATTGTCGTCGACATGTGGCTGACGGGATTCGACGTGCCGTCCCTCGCGACAATGTACGTCTACAAGCCGATGAGCGGACACAATCTCATGCAGGCGATCGCGCGCGTCAATCGCGTCTACAAAGACAAAGAGGGCGGCTTGATCGTCGATTACGTCGGGCTCATGAGCGCGCTTAAAAACGCCATGCGCGACTACACCAAGCGCGACCGCGAAAACTTCGACGAGATGGATATTGCCGACAAAGCGCTCGACGAATTCAACAATAAACTGGAAGTTTGCGAGCAATTGCTTCGGGAGTGCGACGCCTTTCAAAACTACGCGACCGAATCGAATTTGACGCTTACCAAATCGATCGTCGCCGCCGTCGACTTCATTCTCGGCAAAGAACCGCTTGAAAAAGACAAGCCGAACGAACAAAAGACGCGCTATCTCTTTACGCGCGAAGCGACGGCGCTCAAACAGGCGTATTCGCTCTGCTCGAGTATCGTTGAAAAAGACGCGCGGCTCAAGCAGGCGTTTATCGACGCGGTTCGCGTCCAGCTTCTTAAACTGGCGGCGAGCGGCGCCGGACGCAAGACCAGTTTAAAAGAAATCAACGAGCAAATCGCCGAACTTGTCCGGCAGTCGGTCGAGTCGGAAGGCGTCGTCAATCTGTTCAAGTCGCGCGGCGCGGAGTTCTCAATTTTCGATCCGAAATTCCTCGCGGAAATTGCGCGAATGAAACAGAAAAACCTCGCGATCGAATTGCTCAAGCGGCTCTTAAACGATCAGATACGCGTCTTTGAACGTTCTAACCTCGTCAAGTCGAAGAAGTTTTCCGAACAATTCCAGGAAGCGATGAACCGCTATATCAACGGGCTTATCACCAACGAGGAAGTCATTCAGGAACTGCTTAACATCGCCGGAGAAGTCGCGAAAGCCGGAGAGGAAGGGCGCGAACTCGGTCTGACCGACGAAGAACTCGCTTTTTACGACGCGATTTCCACCCCGAAAGGCGTGCGCGACTTCTACGAACACGACGTCCTGATTCAGTTGACGCGCGAATTGACCGACGCGCTTCGAAAGAGTCGAACGATCGATTGGGAGAAGAAAGAAAGCGCGAGAGCCGAAATGAGAATTATGATCAAACGGCTTCTGAAAAAATACAAGTATCCTCCCGAGGGCATGGACGAGGCGCGCGATCTTGTCATCGAACAGTGCGAACTCTGGGCGGAAAACGGGGTCGATTAGCGCAAAACGCAACGGCGAACCCCCGCAAATTGGAACAAATTGGAGCCGCAGGCAGCAGCGCGCTTTGTCGCGCGTATGCCGCAGGCCGCGTCGATTAACGCGGAACCGTTTGCCGCAGGCCGCGGCGATTAACGCAACGCCAAAACGAACATAACTGGAGCATATCATTTATGGCGGAAAAAAACACAAGCGACGTCGGTTTTGAGAACAAAATCTGGGCGGCGGCGGACGTTCTGCGCGGCAATATGGACGCGTCTGAATATAAGCACATCGTTCTCGGACTCATCTTTCTCAAGTACGTCTCCGACTCGTTTCAGGATCTGTACGAAACGCTTAAGGAAGACGAATACGCCGACGAAGAAGACGAAGACGAATATACCGCCAAACGAATCTTTTTCGTGCCGAAAGACGCGCGTTGGGATCGTATCTCCAAAGCGGCGCATACGCCCGAAATCGGCAAGGTTATCGACGAGGCGATGGCGCTGATCGAACGCGAAAACGTTACGCTTAAAGGAATTCTGCCGAAGAATTACGCGCGCGAAGAACTCGACAAGCGCCGACTTGGCGAAGTCGTCGACCTGTTCACCAACGTGCAAATGTCCAAACACGGACAGGAAAAAGACCTGCTTGGACGCGTCTATGAATACTGCCTCAGCCAATTTGCGAGTCAGGAAGGCAAGAAGGCGGGCGAATTCTTTACGCCCTCGTGCGTCGTTCGAACGATTGTCGAGGTGTTGAAACCTTACGAAGGGCGCGTCTACGACCCCTGTTGCGGCTCCGGCGGCATGTTCGTACAATCGGCGAAATTTATCGAGCGACACGAGCGCGAGCCGCAAAAACCCGGCGCCAAAAAACCGAGCGTCGCCAACGTCTCCATCTTCGGTCAGGACGCCAACCCGACGACGCGCAAACTCGCCAAGATGAACCTCGCCATTCGGCGTCTTGAGGCGGATCTTGGAACGACCGCCGCCGACACGTTCTTCAACGACCTGCATCCGACGTTAAAAGCCGACTTCGTCATGGCTAATCCCCCGTTCAACCTCGCTAACTGGGGCGCCGATAAACTTGCCGAAGACCCGCGTTGGAAATACGGGCTTCCTCCCGCAGGAAACGCGAACTTCGCGTGGCTTCAGCACATGATCTATCACCTGTCCCACAAAGGAAAGCTTGGAATCGTCCTCGCCAACGGTTCGCTGTCTTCCCAATCAGGAGGCGAAGGAGAGATTCGGCGCAATATCGTCGACGCCGACCTTGTCGAGGGAATCGTCGCCATGCCGACCCAACTCTTCTACTCGACGCAAATCCCCGTCTCGCTATGGTTTCTCAATCGAAACAAGAGACAGACGCGCAAAACGCTCTTTGTCGACGCCAGAAAACTCGGAACAATGGTCACGCGCTCCCTGCGCGAATTGACCGAGGAAGATATTCGCAAGATCGCCGACGCGTTCGAGCGGTTTGAGGAAGGAACGCTCGAAAACGTCAAAGGTTTTTGCGCCGTCGCCGATACTGACGAAATCGCCAAACAGGACTATATTCTCACGCCCGGCAGATACGTCGGTATTGAAGAGCAAGAGGACGACGGCGAACCGTTCGAGGAAAAAATGGCGCGGCTGACCGGAGAACTTGGCGGGCTTTTTGAGGAATCGCATAAATTGGAAGCGGAAATAAGGAAGAATTTAGGGGCGATTGGGTATGAAATTTAACGATAATTTTTTGGGACCTCGAGGGTTTACAAGGGGATTGTAGATGATAAACGTTTTTATTAAACGAGTTGCAAAAAACTTCAGTTATTAAGTATTAGTTAATAACTGAAGCGTATAGGAGAACAATGTGGTCAGCCAGAGACGATAATCTTGGGATATCTTGGCTCGGAAGGACCGGCAACGCCCCGAAATAACGCGACGTTACGCGTACACACGCCGAAACGATCGAAAAGCGTTCCGCGCGTAGCGCGGCGAGGCGCCCGTTGATACGGGCGCTGAATTTGGGCGGCGCCATGCGTAAAAGAGCCGCAAGCGGTAGGGCGCGAAGTCGCCCGGACGCTGCAGGCAAACAAGGCGACGCCCCGATTCCATATTGACGGCTCCCAAAACAAACAACGATCGGCTATATTTGCAAAACGCTTCACATTTTGTGCAGGCTCTTTTGGCTGACCTCGTTGGAACCTTGTTTTTTTTAATTCGTTTATTAGTGTTTAACTTTTTCATTAACACAAGTAACGACATTTTTCAGTTGTCAAGTTTTACTTGACAACTGAAAAAAAGGAAGGGACGTCGCATTTTTTGCAAAACGCGACGTAGCGAGAAGCAAAGAGCGATTATGAAAAAGACCAAACTTGGCGACATTTGTTCGTTTAACTATGGAAAGTCGTTAACTTCGAATAAAAGGATAAGAGACTGCGTTCCTGTTTACAGTTCTGCTGGACAGATTGACTACCATAACGAACCGCTTGTTAATAGCAAAGGTTTGATAGTTGGAAGAAAAGGCACGGTAGGAAGTGTTTATCGATCATATGTTCCATTTTTCTGTATCGATACCGCTTTTTATATTCTACCAAACGATAACGTTTTTGATTTTGACTATTTATATTACGCCTTACAAAGCGTTGGTCTTGATAACTTGAACGAGGATAGCGCTGTGCCCGGTTTAAATCGAGACACGGCGTATGCTCAAGAAATATGGTTTCCTTGTTTGGACGTCCAACATAAAGTCGGAAGATTCTTGACAGAATTAGACGACAAAATTGCTGTGAATCAAAAGATAAATCGAAATTTGACGGCGATTAAATCTCCAACATCGACACGTCTAGCTCGCCAGACATCAAACGAGGAAGCAAAGAGTCTCTGAGACTAGCGAGTGCTTGTCCCTGTTTTTCTAGTATTCTTTGTTGTTCAAAAATTGGAGCGCAGAAATCATTAAATTGGGCTATTGTTTGTGAATCTGGTATGACAGCAGGTACTGATTTCATCGTACTTCCTGAGACTTCTTTAAAAGTTGAACCAGAAGCCATCTTTTCAATTTCGGAAAGGTTATGTTGTAGAAAGTAATAAACAAAAGGAGTTCCAATGTGTTCTGCAGGAACAACTGATTTAAAGCCTTGATTAGTACACAGTTCACATGCCGCTATGGCAATGTAACCAATTGGCGCACGGGAGGAAAAAAGGACAGTCCCTTTTGGCATAAGAACAGCGCTACTTTTTTGTAGACCAAGTTCAGATATATCGTTTTCACCGTGAAAAATAAACTTTGACTTGTTGATAGACAAATCTTTAGGGGTAATCCAAGGTATACCATTCTTTGCATAGAACTCCGATCTTATTTTTGACGGAGTACCGCCACCGACGACGTTACCAAGATCACTTATAGTCCCTTTTAACCATTCATTAGAAGAATTTTTAACAAAAAGATCATGGAATAAAGTCTGCGCTTGCTCTTCTAAATTTCGATTTAGTTTTGCTCCATTCTCAATTTTTTTATCGATAGAATCAAGGATGCGAGCAATTTTCCTCTGTTCGTTCACACTTTTGGGAATACGAACTAAAACAGACTTCATCGTTTTTCCTGAAACTTCTTTAAAAGTTGTTCCGCTTCCAATACTTTCGATATTGTCTTTGTTGTATTTCAAAAGATAGTACAAAAACAGGTAGTCAATTTTTTCATTTGGAATAACGCTTTTAAAACCTTGATTTGTCGCAACTTCTTTTTCGGCGATAGCAACATATCCAATAGGAGCGCGAGAGGTGAACAACACGGAATGTCTCGGTAATAAACGTGCGGAACAAGAGTTTAAACCATCTTCCGTGATATTTCTTTCGCCGCACGAAATATATCTTCCGTTGAAAGTCGAGAGATCTTTAGGCGTTATCCAAGAAATATTACCCCCGTAATAACACTCGCATTTTGTAGAAGGCGTAGAACCGCCGACAATTTCTCCGATTTCTTCGAGGTTGCAGGTTATCCACTCGCTCATCATCTTCTATCCAATAAATTTCCTATGCGCAATTTTTACGTTTTGTTGTTTCACCATAGCGTACCGCAGGGTAGCGTCGATTTTCTTATGTCCAAGGAGACGCTGAACCTGTTCGATCGGCATTCCCTTGTCTATCGCGTTGGTCGCCATAGTTCTTCTGAATTTATGCGGGTGAACGCGGGAAATTTTGAGTCGAGCGCCAAGTTCGCGCAGTCGCAATTCGACGGCTCCGACCGACAGTCGAGCGGAGGGGCTCCGTAGCGAGACAAACAGGGGAGCTTCGTCGTCGGTTCGCGAGTCGAGGTAATTCTGCAAGTGCAACTTGGCGCGGGCGTCAAAATAAACGGTTCGTTCCTTAGAACCTTTCCCGAAAACGACGCATTCGCGCTCGGTAAAATCGACGTCGGCGCGATCAAGCGCGACAAGTTCCCCGACGCGCATACCCGTCGACGCGAGCAGGTCGATCATCGCCAAGTCGCGGAGCGAATCGCAAGCGTCGCGCATTCGTTCAAGCGTTTCGTCCGAATAGACTTCTTTGACCGTCTGCGCTACTCTGATTTTATGAATGCGTCGCATGGGGCTTTTAACGACGAAGTCCTCGTCTTCGAGCCATGCGAAGAAACTCGACAGGATTCGGCGGATGTTATCGACCGTTACCTTGCTAATTTTACGCTCCGTTTGGTATTGAATCAAGTAATTTCTCAAGTCTTCGGTAACAATTCGGCGCGGCGGTTTGTCGATCGTTTGAAGCGCCTTTTCCAGGGTCATACGATAATAGCGCAACGTCTTTTCCGAACACCCCTCCACGCGCTTGGCTCCGATAAACGCGTCGATTGGGTCGGGTTCGTCCCCTTCGACCGACTCGGATTTGTCTTCCGCGACCTGATAGGCGACGAAGGTTTTTTCAAGCGCTTCCCGAAGTTGGAGGAGCTGTTCGTTTGTTAAATAGGGGAGCATTCGTTGTTGGATTTCGGCAATAATTTGTTCTCGCATGGGGCGACCTCGTTTTTCTACGGGTAACGACTGAATGTGAAATCGGCCCCGATCTGAACGTTCATGACGAGAAAATTTAAAATAGACAAAATAGATAAAATAAATCGAAATTTGACGACGCAGGCACAAGCAATTTATCAGAGTTGGTTTGTTAATTTTGAACCTTGGGGCGGAGTCATGCCAGGTGATTGGCACGTAGATAAATTGGGATCCTTTATAGAAATAAAACGTGGCGGCTCGCCAAGACCCATACAAGATTATCTCTCCGATACTGGTTATCGCTGGCTCAAAATATCTGATGTAACGAACATTGAATCTCCCTTTATATTGGAAATAAAAGAACATATCAAAGAATCGGGAATAAAAAAGACTGTTTTGCTAAAACAGGGGTCCCTTGTGCTTTCCAATAGCGCCACTCCCGGAATACCCAAAATACTTGACGTCGACAGTTGTATTCACGACGGGTGGTTATACTTTCCTCAATCGTTATTATCAAAGGAATACTTGTTCCTTTTATTCAAAAACATAAGAAATGAATTAGTTGCTCTCGGAAATGGTAGTGTATTTACCAATCTTAAAACGGACATTCTGAGACAATTTGAAACCTTTATGCCTAAAAGTAACGTATTGGCGGATTTTCAGAACATAATAGAGCCTCTATTTGGAACTATGAAAAACCTCGCTCGTGAAAATCAACGTCTAACCGCGCTCCGCGACGCCTTGCTTCCGCGTCTGATGTCCGGCGAACTGGACGTGTCGTCGTTGGATATTTAATCGCCGTCTAATTTGTGTTTTCGCGTCGCCTTGTTTGGATGATACGGAATCGACGCATAACTCTGTTTGCCTGCAGTGTCCGGGCGACTTCGCGCCCTACCGCTTGCGGCTCTTATGCGCATAGCGACCAACGTAAGCGGTTATTTGAGTTCCGCGCGGTAGCGCGAACGGGAGTCCGCCGTCGGACAAATTCAATTCTGCGTTTGGTCGTTAATCCAAATTTCAACGTCGACGGTCGAAACGTCAAGAATTTCCGCGATCTCTTCGATTGTCCAACCCCTTCGGAGAAGCTTGTTCGCCACCGTTATTTTCTCTTCAATGACGCCTTCTTCTCGTCCTTCTTCTCGTCCTTCTTCTCGTCCTTTTTTCAGTCCTTTTTCCAGTCCTTCTTCTCTTGCGTCGTTTAACATTCCTTTAATTGCTTCGCACATATCGACGCGCTCCTCTCCTTCTTTGAATTGAATATTTGAATTGGTTAAAACGTTTATTACGTCGGCGGTCCTTCTTGCGACGCTCTGAAACGACTCGTCTTCGCGAATGATCTCGCCTAGTTTTCGCTTGTCGTTGGCGTACTTGAGACACTCCATGACCAGACGGAAGTCGGTGGACAACTTTGAAAAATCCTCCTCGCGAAAATCGGCGGGAACAATAACGCGCAGAGGGTAATTGGGAATCAATTTGAGAATCTCTTCGTCCGCGTCGAGCATTTCGTGTAAACTCCTCGGCCCCGTCCATTCGCCGGAGTTGAAGAACACGGTCGCCGTTATGACCGGCGTCAACTTATCCGTCTTGTGAAAACCGGATAGGAATTCGCCGCTTGTTTCCGGCTTGTCGCCGTTTTTTCTGTGTTCCCTGCTTTTTGCCTCCGCCTGACCAACGTAATGCGACGCGTCGTAATACATGTTGCGAACGGGCATAGCGTAATCGACTTCCGACTGGTTTTCTATACCCAAAACGAGATACGAGGCTCGATCGTCTTTCATTAACGTCGCTCGTTTCAGAATATCTCGAAACTTTTGCGTCGGAATCGGGACGCCGTTCTCGTCGTAAGAAATCGCGATGGACGTAGGGTCGAGCGGTTCAAGACTCTCCGGCTTAATTACCGGTCTCCCGCCGAACAGCAGGAAATTGCACGCGTCGGCGAACGTTTCTTTGTTCTGCATGTAACTTTTTGTTATAGAGTCTTTTTTTGACATAAAAGCGTCTCCTCCAGCTCGAAACAGTATAACGCGACAAACGTTTGAAGTCAAGCGATTCGCGCTTTATTGGCGTTTTTTAGTTCGCGCCAACGCGGCGTTTGACGACCCGCGCGGAACCTTCGTTTCCCGTGTTTCGGGTTGCGCGACGCTTCGTCAAATTTCGATTTATTGATTGATTGTTTTCGATTTTGTCATCAATAACTTTCAAAATCGTAACAATCTGTTCTTGTACATCCCTTGAAGGAACCACTATGCTCATTCGTTTTAAATCTGCAACTGTAACATGGCCTAACCCTGTAGTTTGTTTATTCTTTGCTATTTGCGTAAAATAAGGTTTTAAGAACTTTAACACATAGTAAAGAAAATCCTTTGTAACAAGTT
>JAFZNK010000055.1 GCA_017550965.1 Thermoguttaceae bacterium | reverse complement strand
TGCCGTCGCCGTTCGCGACGACTCGAACGTAATAGCTCGTGCTCGGATCGAGATTGTTAATCGTAACGCTCGTCTGCGCGCGGTCGACCTCGACGCTCGACACGTTGTTCTTATCGGTCGTCTTATTGTATAAGACCGTGTATTGCGCGGCTTCCGGTTCCACGCTCCATGCGACGGTAATCGATTTCGTCGTGCTCGAGCTGCTCGTGATCTTCGGCTGCGTCAGCGTGTAGCCCCCTTCCACGACGGCGTTCGAGAAAGAATAAGAATAGGTCTCGGGAGGGAGCGTAAACTGAATGGGACCGGGGTAGTTGGAATCAACGTTTGCCTGCCCCAGCAAGGCTTCGCGATCGAGGTTCGTCGCCTCCATCGCCGCGGCAACAACGGGACTCACGGAGAGGAGTTCGCGATTTTCCAAATTCTCGAAGGAAAGGACGCGGGAACGAGGGGTTTTCTGCTTGTTATTCATTATTACTTGTCCTCAATAAATAGTTCTGGGCGACGAGCCTAATTCTTATTTTTGCACGCCATACAAATAAATCGCAATAAAAATAATTGCAGAGCCTGATCCCCGGAAAGGAGCCAGACCGCTATGTCGTATTGTAACCGTTATAGCTAAAAAGAGAGCCGCGTCAAGATAAATTTTACTCTTTCCGATAACAACATGGGTAAAAAAACTAAAGTTGGCGCCTTACGCAGTTTCTTTTGATTTTAACAACTGTGTCACTTATAGCGACAGTCTTTCCTCAGCCCTTAAATTTCCGAAGCAAAAAAGATAAGTACGCAAAAACCGTCTTTTGAAGCAGGACGTGAAAAACGACGGCCGCTATGGCGACTCCTACGATTTCTAAAACGTCGATCCTTGCCGGAAACTCTCTCATAATTCCCGCCACAGATCGAGAAAAGTCTCGTCAAGCTGAACAAATCGCGACGCGTACCGGTAAGAAAGATAAAATTCTCCCCCGTAGGAATACGCTGAGATAAAAATATTAGAGCCGCGTCGGCACGGCCCGGAGAAATAGATCTTATCGAGCGTCAGCTCGCCGAACGCTATTCGCCCGTTCTCGTCGCGCGGAAGACGAGCGTCGAAGAGCCGGCCGCAGTCGCCGAGACTCGAGAAAACGGCGCTACTCAGGACGCGCGGGAGGTTAATCGTCGCTTTAAGAAGCCCAGGAACGCGAGCAAAGGTCCCGAGGGACGAGATAAAGAACGCGGCGGAGCTCCAATCGCGAAACATTTGAATTTCAGCGGCGAGGTTACGGCTTAACTCGCGCGAATCGTCGAGATCGCGCGCGCGTCGCGTCGAAAAGCAGTAGCTTAGCGCGTTGCACGCCGTCGCGTCGGCGTCTTCCGGTCGACGTAAATTGAAGGGAAGCGTTATGCGATAGAGCGCGCGCTTCGCGCCGTAGAATCGATTCAGACGCGTAAAAAAGACCGCCAGCCAGAACGAGAGGAACGTTTCGTCTCGTTCTTTACAGCGTTTACGAAGCGCGCTCGCCGTCTCCGGATCGAGAACGCGAAAGGCGACGCGCTGCTCGCCAGGTTTGTCTGAAAAACGTCTTCGTACGCCGTCGAACCGCGCCTGCGTAAAGTCGCCCACAAGCGCTTTGGGACGCTGGATCAGCCACTGCGCGGAGTAGTAAACGCTCGACGCAAGGTTGTGGAACGCTGAAAACTGCTTGGGCGGCGGCGGAAAGACGAACTTATCGCGCCGGCGCAGGTAATCGAGATTACGTTGCGCGCAAGGCGCGGCGTTCCCTTCGATTAAGCGACGCGTTTCCAGGAACCAGTCGCTCAGAAAGGCGATAAACCCGCCGCCGTCGCAGGTCGCGTGATGCGTGAAGATACGAATGAGAACAGCGTCGTTCCTCGTCGTCGCAAATATCTTGAGTCCCGGCTCGCGGTCGAGTTCGATTTTTTGAATTGGCGCGGAGTCGAGAGCTTCTTCCGACTCGAACCACGTAATCGTCGGCTTTGAGCAAGGGATCCAGTAGAACCGTGCTCGTTCTTGAACGACGTTCGCGGCAAGCAGCGGATGGAGGTCGAGCGCGCGATCGAGCGCCGTCTGCCAGACGTCGCGCGCGCAGGCGCCGCGCCAGACGAGCTTCGTCGTAAAGAGCGCGGGGAACTCGTCGACGTTGTCGTAGAAATGATAGAGTTCAAACGGAGTCAGTTCAAGAGGGAAAAGCTCGGTTTTGAAAGCGCGTTCTTCGGTCATGACAATTCCTTATCGTACGGCGACGACGACGGCGCGGCGCTGGTCGCGGTCAACGACGAACGCTGGAAGTTCGACGCCTTCGACGCGGACTCGGTAGCGTCCGTCGCCGTCCGGCTCGACTTCGATCGAATTCGGCTTAAAGGGAAGCTCGCGCGAGACCGCCTTGTACGCCGCCTCTTTCGCCGCCCAGACGACGTCTTGCTCGTCCGTCGCCCACACGTCGGGCTCGTTAAGCGCCGCGCGCTCGGATTCCGTAAAGAAGAGATCGAGCATATTGCGCCTCACGGAGCCAAACTCAACGACGTCGCACCCGAGCGCGTCGTCGGAACTGAGCGGATACGCGGCGACGGCGGCGGTTGCGATATGAGAAATTGAACCGCGACTGGCGTCGTCGCACAATTTCGGCGCCACCCCGCGATTGCGATCGTCGCGCGATCCGATTTCGAGCGCCGCGTAGTCGTCGCGCCGGAACGCGTCCTCAAGCGCAATCGTTTCCGCCTCGCGCGAGTTTTTAACGGCTAAAATAGCGGTTTTAAGCGCAATGCGTCCCGCGCGGAATTGGCGGCGCGCGCTCGGTAGCGAAATCGACTCGTCGCGAAGGAGCTCGCTCGGCGCCAAGTACCGCGAAGGTTCGACGGCGTCGAGCGACGTCGTTTCGTCGGCTGAAAGCGTTGCAAGTAGG
>JAFZNK010000054.1 GCA_017550965.1 Thermoguttaceae bacterium | reverse complement strand
CGACCGCGAGAGTGATCCCGGCTCAATTTTGTGAACTATTCTTCGTTCGCACGCGCCGACGAACGCGACGCGCACCCTATTTTACAATCGCGCGGCGACGGCGCCTAGACGACGATTTAAAAACGAAAGCCCCCGACGTTTTTCGTATCGAAAGGGTAAGGAATCGTAACAGTAACCCAGGTAGACGTCCATTTAATCGTCGCCGAACGAATTAGCGGCGAGGACTTCATTTGCCGTCGGCGCATTTGATTGAAATTATCGACGGGAAAAATGCGAACTCCGGGGTATTTCGTCCACAACCACTCGGGAATCGTCCCGCATACGGCGATTCCATAGGGCTCCAATTGTCGAACGAGCTCGTCGACTCCGCCGACAAAGAGACGCATAGCCTCCGGATCGCTGAGAACGCCGTTCGTCGTGATACTAACAGTTGAGTTCTTCGGAAGACCGAGGAAACACCAATCCCATGTTTCTTCGCCGCCAAAGGGCGCCGCAGGAATGAGGTTGGGATTAACTTGCGTAATCGCGTACGCCAGAACTCGATTGCGATAGACGTTGTACATTTGCCGTTCGACCGAAAAATCTCGATAAACGCTAAAGTCCGGACCGATGAACCCGCCGAGTTGTATAATCTTTTGTTTATATCGGTCTGGGTGGTTCCAGTATTTTTCAAAATGCCGATCGTCGACGTGACAGTGAAACCAATTGGCACGAAGCGTCAGCGGCGTCATTTTCTTCGTAATGTAGTTGATCGGTAGCGCGTGAGGATCAGGGTGAAGCTGTTGAGGAGGCAAGACGGGAAAGTCGAAGTTTCCAACGCGAATCGTTTCAGCGTCAGGCGCGTATATTTTTCCGAAAAAATCCGTTTGAATACAGTCTTTGCTTGACATATTCGTTCCTTCTATTAGTTGCAACGGCACAATACGACTCCAGGACTATCGTTAAGGGAGGTTCCTCCGGATGGAGAAGAAACCTTCTAACGGTAGACTTTGAAAGCTATAAACGCGACGTTGTTGTGTGAGGTGAAAAGTTTTCTTTCATAACGTTCGCGCTTTATTGAGGGACGCGAACGTTATGAAATAACAGACTCCGACATTTAAGCGTTGATTAGCCGTTCTGATAGGGCGCGACGCTTTGCGACCACTGCGTTTCGAAAAATCGGAGCGAGCGCAAATATTGCGTGAACTCCTTGTCGGCGAAGACGTGGATGAATTCGTCCGTTACCGTCGCGAATTCGTAATGGTATTGGGAGCGTTCCAGACCTTCGGCGTCGAGTTCGGCGTCTGAAATAGCTTCGAAGTTGTAGTCGTCGAAGAGTCGATACTTGGGTTCGTCCGAGATTCTTGGCGGCGAAGGAAGAGCAACGGGTAAGTAGTCGCGCAGAACCGTCGGCTCCCAGACTTTGGAAAGATGGAAACACCCGCAATCAGGGCATTTCCAAACGGTGAAAAAATTCTTTGGTCCCTCGGTGATGTAAAGAATGATAGGTTTCGTTGTTTTGGAATAGAGATCCCACGTCGAAAAGGGTAACAAATAATGAAGCACCCCGTTAGGCATACCGTTTTCGTTGACGTAACCTCCGCAGTTATGACATGACATCCAGGCCATAGATAATCTCCAGTGTTTTCCGATGAATATGAATTGTTATATTCTGTTTGATTGTTGCCGATCCAGGAGTGGATTTACGGCGGTTGACGATTAGTTCAGTTTATATATTTTACCACGAATCCACACTTCGACCTTTCCGGTGATTTCACCTTTTCGTTGGGCGCTTTCAAAGCCTTTTCGCATAGCGTCGAGAATAGTTATTCTCGATACCGACGAGTCGTGCCGAGATAAGAGAACGACTTTACCCTCTCGCCAAGTTTTCGGCGGATATCGGTATCGGTCGCCGTCAACTTGTTGGAAAGCATTTTCAAGATGCTTTTCAATCGTACTGGGAGACAGTGTGGTTAATCCCTTGACCTCGACATGACGACCACCAACCGACAAATCGGCGCGGCGATGTCTGCCTTCATGGAGAAAAGCGACGTACTTTCCTTGTTTGACGTAGTATTCGGCGACTTCAATAGCGTTTTTGTCGCTTACCTTGAAGCCTTTCGTGTCGGTATAATGAGATCCTTTTACCTTGGTCGAGCCTGCACCGTAACCACCCATTTCAATCTCCTTGATAATCTAATGACTGTTTGCCCGAATTGGCGATCGTCTGAATTGGCGCGTTCTGTCCTGCAAAATGATCGTGATTACTCGAGCATTTGTTCTCGGAAAGCGTTACGTATAACGAATTGCGATGGAAGCCGGCGAAGAATCGGAATCGAGTTTTCGTAAAAAGACGAGTCGCAATTCTCTGAATTCGGCGTTTACAGGTTCGTTTGGACGGGAAAATGAGTATCGTAAAGAGG
>JAFZNK010000053.1 GCA_017550965.1 Thermoguttaceae bacterium | reverse complement strand
TCCTCGGCCCGACCGGCGTGGGCAAGACGGAGCTGTGCAAAGCGCTTGCGGAAGCGTTGTTCGACGACGAGACGGCGATTGTTCGTATCGACATGAGCGAGTTCATGGAGAAACACACCGTGGCGCGACTTATCGGGGCGCCTCCGGGATACGTCGGCTACGAAGAGGGCGGCGTGTTGACCGAGGCGATTCGGCGCCGACCGTATTCGGTCGTGTTGTTCGACGAGATCGAAAAGGCGCATCGCGACGTTTTCAACATCCTGCTGCAAGTCCTTGACGACGGGCGGTTGTCCGACAATCAGGGTCATACGGTCGACTTTACCAACACGATTATCGTCATGACGTCAAACCTTGGCAGTCAGGCGATTCGGGAGATTACGGCTCAAGGCGGTAGTAAATCGGAGATTGAGAACGCCGTCGACACGATTCTGAAGGGGCATTTCCTGCCGGAATTCCTCAATCGAATCGACGAAACGATCGTGTTCCAACCGCTCGACCGCAAGCAAATTCGCAAGATCGTCGAGTTGCAGGTGGAGAAGTTGCGGCGATTGCTCGCCAAGCAGAACGTCGATCTCGAATTGACCGACGCCGCGTACGACGGAGTCGCCGACCTGGGCTATCAGCCGGAATTTGGCGCAAGACCGCTCAAACGCGTGCTGCAGCGTCAGCTCCAAAATCCGCTTGCGCTCGAATTGCTCAGCCATCCGGTCAAAACGGACGAGTTCGCCCAGACGCCGCCGACGAAAATGATCGTCGACTACGACGGAAAGGAGTTTTTCTTCAAACACGGCGACGCCGCGTGAACGTTCCGCCGTCGGCGGCGCAGTCGTCGATTGAGTCGACGGTAAAATTCACGAGAGTAAATTTCCCATAGATAGCAAACGCCGTTCCCGATTATTTCGAGAACGGCGTTTGCTTTGTTATAGTTTCCCGTAATTTCCCGCATGAAAAATTTTCTATTCCCGAAAATTGAAAAATTTTCATTTTTCGGGAATAGAAATCGAATCGCTCGGGAAATTACACGGACTTCCCACTTGGGGAACGCGTTACGCTTTTGGCGTTTTCGGGGCGTGCGAAAGGCGGGGCGATCGCCCGATCGCGTCTTTTAATTTTCGTTGGAGTCGAGCCAGATTTTGACGTCGGCGACGCTGACGCGCAAGATCCTGGCGATCATCTCGTCGTCCAATCCCTCCGCGCGCATATTGGCGGCGTTTTCTTTCAAGGTTTCCAAGCGTCCTTCTTCGCGTCCCCTCGCTTCTCCTTTGCTAATGAGTTTTTCAATAGCTTCGCACATATTGACGCGCTCCTCTCCTTTGTTATAGGCAATTCTGGAATTCGTTAAGACGTTGACCACGTCGACAGCCTTTTTCGACACGCTCTTAAACGCAGCGTCTTCGTTGACCAGTTTGTGTAGTTTGTTCTCGTCTTTGGAATACTTAAGATATTCCAGGACTAGTCTAAGTTCCGAGACTAATTTGGGAAAGTTCTCGTCTTGAAAATCGGCGGGCGTTATCAGGTGTATCGGATAGTTAGGAACAAAACGAAGAATGTGTTCGTTTGCGTCCAACATACTGTGCAAATCCCTCGGACCGGTCCATTCGTCCGCGCCGAAGTAAACGACCAGCGTTATTACCGGAAGTAATTTGTCCGTCTTTAGGAATCCCGAGAGAAATTCCCCGCCAGACTTGGACGCTTTGCCTGCGTCTCGATTTTTCTTCGCTTTTTCGTCAACCTGTTTGTTGTACGCCATGGAGTCGTATACCATGTTTCGAACAGGCATGGCGTAGTGAATTTCCGACTGGTTCTCAATGCCCAAAAAAAGATAAACGGCGTCGGAATCTTCCATGATCGACGCCAATTTCAAGACGTCCCGAAACTTCTGTATCGGAACGACTTTGCCGTCTTCGCCGTAGAGAACCGCGAGAGACGCCGAATCCTGCGGCTTCAGATTTTCGGGCTTGATCACCTGTTTGCCGTCGTAGAGCAGGTAATTGAAAGCGTCCGCGAATCTTTCCGGATCCTGCATATAGTCTTTGGTCAAAGCGTCTTTGTCAGCCATGATATTCGCCCCGTTACTTGACTCAGTATAACGTTTTGTCCGTTAAAGTCAAGCTGGAGTCGTTGCGTTTTCGCACGGACCGTGAATCGTTTGCGGCGGCGACGGTTCTCCGCGCTTCGCGCGGAACGCGTAAAGCCGCCCTCAGCCTCGTCGTTACGCTTTTGGCGTTTTCGGGGTAACGATCGTCGTGCCGCCGCCGCGCAGGGACAGGTCGAACGGCGGGTTGTCCGCCCACGAGCCGCCGGTGAAGTCGGGGAAGTCGATCGGCTGGGATCCGTGCGTTACCGACCATAAGCTCAGCGGCGTTACGGAACTCCACGTCGCGCCGTCGTAGACGGAGATGTTCAGCGGCAGACCGTTGTGGATCGAGTCGATTAATTGGTAGTCGCAGATGAAGTCCATGCCGCCGTGTCCGCCGAATTTCAGCGCGTTTTCCGTCAGGAACTTGATCAGCTCGGGCGTATGTTCTTCTTTAACCGCCTCCATCTCTTCGTCCGTAAGAGGCGAGTTGTGATCGAAGTAGATCTTGCCCGGCTCGGGATATTTCTGCACAAATCCCTGCGTGCCGCTCAGGACGTGGCAGCGCGAATAGGGGCGCGGCGTGCCGGTGCAGTACTGAATCTTGACGACTTTGCCGTTTTGCGTCTTTACCAGCGACGTGTTCATATTCCCGACGAAATCCGCGCCGATAAATTGCTTGTGATACTCGCTCCCTTGCGCGAGGTACCGCTCGAAGATCGGCTGACGCGTGAAGTCGGCGGTCTCGACCGACGTTAAGAAGACGGGCCGATCCCCCGCGTTGATTCTCATCGCTTCGCAGACCGGGCCGAATCCGTGCGTCGGATACCGATTTCCTTTGACGATCGTGCCGATCATGCCGCGATACCCGCCCGCCTTTTTGCTCAGCGGCGGCATGGGTTCCTGGAACGTCGACTCGGGGTCGATGTAGTGAATATACGCGCCTTCGCCGTAGACGAGTTCGCCAAAGAGCCCTTTGAGCGCCATGTTGATCGTGAGCGCTTCGAAGAAGTCGAAACAGCAGTTCTCCAAAATCGCGCAGTATTTCTTCGTGCGTTCGGACGTGTCGACGATTTTCCAGCAGTCGGCGAGGGTGTACGCGAGCGGGACTTCGCACGCGGCGTGTCGGCCCGACTCCATAATCGCGCACGCCATCTCCGCGTGCAGATATTGCGGCGTCGTCACGTAGATCAAGTCGAGATCGTCGCGTTCGAGCATGTCGCGCCAGCTCTCTTCGTCGCGATAATACTCCGCCGGCATGGGATAGTCGATGCTCTTGAACCATTGCCGCGCGCGTTCGATCGGGTATTCGTAGCAGTCGGCGATCGCTTTAATTTCGACGCCTTCAAATTGCGACAGACGTTGAATCGACGCGGTTCCGCGCGAGCCGATTCCAATATATCCGACGCGAATGTTCGAAATCGCGGGCGCCGCGTAGTTCTTCATATTGAACGACGAACGGCGGTCTTTAAGAATAAGCGTCGTTTCTTCGACGTCGTCGCGAAGATTCTTTTCCTGACCGTAAACGTTCGCCAAAGCCGCCAGCGCCGGAAGGCCGGCGAGACTCTTGAAAAATTTCCGTCTCGAATGGGACATAATTCCGCTCCTTAATCGCAATTTCATAAAAACGACGCGCCAATTGCCGACGTCAGGACAATCTTATCAGAGCGCCCGACCGAAATCAAGCGATCGACGGCGTCTTTTCTCAACTTGACCTTGTCCGTCGGGCAAAAGTCAGAAAAACGACGCGACGAAGTCGGGGGTTGTTCGGAAAACCTTCGCTTTTTTCTATTGAAATCGACGCGTCGTTGTGGTAAAATACCCGCGTAGATTCCGACGATCCAGCAAAAAGCGCGTCGGGAGCCTTCGAACAACTTTTAACACAATATGCGAGGTTCTTCCATGAAAAAATATTTAGCGGAACTTATCGGCACGTTCGTCCTGACGTTTGTCGGCTGCGGCGTCGCGGCCATGACCGGCTGCAACGGCGCCGAATGCAACGGCGCGTACGTCGCGACCGCGCTCGCGTTCGGTCTGACGATCGTCGCTATGGCGTATTCGATCGGCAACGTTTCCGGCTGCCACATTAACCCCGCCGTCTCGCTCGGCGTCTTGCTCAACAAGGGCATGAGCGTCAAAGATTTCGTCGGGTACGTGATCGCGCAATGCTGCGGCGCGATTATCGCGGGCGCGTTGCTCATGACGTTGATCGGAACCGACAAAGGGCTCGGCTGCAACGCGCTGTACGACGGAAACGTCGCCAAGTCGTTGCTGATTGAAGGCGTGTTGACGTTCATCTTCGTGCTGTCGATTCTCGGCGTGACGAGCAAGCCGGAATTTGGCAAAGTCGCCGGTCTGGTCATCGGCGGTTCGCTGACGCTTGTTCACCTTATGGGAATCGCGTTCACCGGCACGAGCGTCAACCCCGCGCGTTCGCTCGGTCCCGCGCTCATGCTCAAGGGGGACGCGCTGTCCTGCGTTTGGGTCTTCTGGGCCGGTCCGCTCGTCGGCGCCGCCGTCGCCGCGATCGTCTGGTGCGTTCTCACGACCAACAGCGAGAAAAAAGAGAACTGAGCGTAGCGCGACGAAGCGTTAGACGCCGCGTCGACTGAAATAAAACGAGCCGCCGTCTGCAAAAGACGCGCGGCTCGTTTTCGTTTTATTGCGTCGCCGCAAGCCGGGGACGCAAGTCCCCGGATGGATATGCGGTTTGAGGGCGCCTTGATTTGGGAATCGTGCGTTTGGGCGCCGCGTTATTCAACCAACCCGTTCGCTACGGCGAACGGCTCGGATATGCGTTTCCGCGCCGCCCTGTTTGCCTGCGGCGTTTGCGCGACAGAGCCGGCCAATGGGAGCGGTTGTTTCTTTTTATTGCTTACTTTTATTGCTTACTTTTATTGCTTACTTTTATTGCTTACTTTTATCACCCCACATTTTATTAGCTACATTTTTGTTTTCAGCCGTCAACCAGATTGTCTTTTGCGTCGTTTGGATTTGTAATGTCGTTTACCTTCCAGTAGCCGGATTTCTTCGAGCCGACGCGCTCGATGTACCCCCGTTTCTTCAGAACCGAAAGTCCCTTATAAATAGTGTTGTCTCCTACTGGAAGAATTAGAATCAGTTGACGCCGTGTAACATTCGGGTTGTTCCTAATCTCGGCAAGAATGCGTAGTTGCGTTTTATTGAGTTCGCCTTTGTTTTTTCGGCTCTCCGTCTTTTTGGACGCCGCTTTTTTGGCGCCGGACTCGTCGCTCATTACGTGAATCCAATTGAACGGGACGGTTACGACGATGGCGTTGTCGCTGAAATTGTAGGCTTCTTTTCCGTAGAGTTTGGTGATGGTGGGAACGCCTCGTCCGGTTTTCTCGCTGACGTGAAGTTGTAAAAAGATTTCCGCGAGCTTCTGATTGACCGGAATCGACACGCCCCTGAAGAAGCCGTCGATCGTCTGTTTCGGAGCGAGCGAGCCGTGGGACAAGATCTCTATCCGATTGGAATATACCGTAAACATCGGCTCGTTTTTCTCGACCCACGCGTTGTGAACAAACGCGTTGACAATCGCTTCGCGAAACGCGTCGTTCTCAAAGAGCGGCGTTTCCTTTCGTTCGACGATTCGACCGCGTTCGTCCGCCTGAATGAGATTGAGCACGTCCGCGTAGCGGAGTACGGCGTCCAGAGAGTAGAGAAGGCATTGATAACCGAATTCCCGCACGGAAAACAGACGGCTCGCTTTGGTTTCGCCCTCGAAAATCGCGACTCGAATCGGCATATGGGAGTCGTCCGACAGGAGTTGCGCGAGGATGTTGTATTTTCCGTCTTCCGTCCGAAATTTTAGATTCTTCTCAAACGTGTCCGGATTGAGTTTCAGCCCTTTGGCGCCGTAGTAGATCAGCAACTTCTCAAAGGTCAGATCCTGATAGTCGGACGGCGTGTTCTCAATAGTCGGGAAGCCGTGACGCAAAACGTGGAAGAGAAACGATTCCTTTTCCGGGTATTTCCGTATATTCTCCTTGCTCGATCCGATGCGAATGAAACGTTCGTTTCTAAACGCTGTCGGCACGACTTTTGCCGCCGGAACAATTAAAACGACGACGCGTTTGCCCTCGATTGTCGCTTCTTTAAATTCGAAGTTGACGTCGGGGGCGAGCTGGCGCGCGAGGAAATGTTTGAGCGGTTCGTTTTTAACGTCGCAATTGGGGTCGAAGGTCGTTCCTTCGATTTCATGGGTTTTGTCGTTGATTCCCCAAACGACGTAACCCTCGTTTTTTCCGGCGCAAGCGGCGCTGTTGGCAATCGCGGAGACGTACTCCCCGACGGAAACAGGTTCAAACCTGTTCTTTTTAAACTCAAACCATTCCCGTTCCGTCTTGTAGGAACGAAGCTGATCGACTAACCTGGCCAAATCGTTCATATCGAACCTCGTTTCATATGATTTTTCTCATGCGCTCCATTATAGCGCTAACGAGCGATAAGTCGGGTAGGCGGTTGAAAAAATCTTTCGATCTTCGACGCCGTTGCAAGCCGGGGACGCAAGTCCCCAGATGGATATGCGGTTTGAGGACGCGTTGATTCGGGAATCGTGTGCTTTGGGCGCCGCAAGCCGGGGACGCAAGTCCCCGGATGGATATGCGGTTTGAGGACGCTTTGATTCGGGAATCGTGTGCTTTGGCGCCGCGTTATTCAACCAACCCGTTCGCTACGGCGAACGGCTCGGATATGCGTTTCCGCGCCGCTCTGTTTGCCTGCGACGTTTGCGCGCAAGCGACCAACGGGAGCGGTTCCTTTTTCTCCGCGCGGTAGCGCGAACCGTCAGCGGCGACGTCGCCGCCGCGAACAGCCAGTCCGGCGCCGGACTGGCGGACGCCGTTTGCTTTTGGAATTTGTTTGCGCTATAATGGCGCGCAAACGGTCGTTTAGGGCTATTCAAG
>JAFZNK010000052.1 GCA_017550965.1 Thermoguttaceae bacterium | reverse complement strand
TTGGCAGCAGCCTCGTTTGAGGATAAAAAAGCGCATTCCAACGCTCTTTTATTGGATTCTTCAAGCGCTTGGAATAAATTAGACGACGAGGCAAATCCAAATCGTACGAATTGAGTCGATTCAAGATTGGCGCCGATTAACTGTTCCCACTCTGCTTTGAAGAAATCTTCAAACTCCGAAAACAACGCCTGACGAACGTCTGTCGCAACCTGATCTGACAAATTACGTTCTTGCCGTAACGCCAATTGAGCAATCGTCTCGTAATTAGGAAACAATTTCAAATTGGACGCGTCTTGAACGAAGATATTTGAAAAAGCCCCCATACGAAAATCCGTTTGTCTGTACAATCAACCTGTTTCGTCGGCGTTGTCACAACCCGCGCCGCCCGCCAATCATATATTTTTTTTGCTATTTGTTCAAGAGAAAGATTATGTCTCGCAAGTCTATCGACAATACATGAGTCTTGACGACGACTCTAATATCCATTAAGATTGCGCTGATTACGATAAAAACGACGAGCTTGTTAGCGCCTGACAAAAAGAGTCGCTTATCGAAATCGTCGTTTCGTGATATTTTGCCAATTGCAAAGATTCCTTTTCCGTAGGAGAAACGCAATGAAAATCCTTAAGAAGACAATTAACGCCCTGCGACGCGTCAATCTTTTTTCGCTGCTGCCGACGGTTCTCTTCATGTTAGCGCCTTTGGCCGTAAACAATATTGCCGTCGCGCAATCTGAACAGACGAAAATTATCGCGTCGATCACGATACCAAGTCAAACGTCTGTTTGGAACGCGGCGGAACGACTTGCGTCCGAAATGAAATATTTGGAAATAGTTCGAGGCGCTCGGGATTTAGTCAAGACCCAGTTTCCGGCAATCGCTTCAATAGATTCAGATAAGAACATAGGGATTGTCGTCGCGACGAACGGCGACGAAGTGTTTCCTTTTGTCTATCTCCCCGTCGCCGCCGATTCTAATTTGGACGAAGCCGCTATTAGCGAATTAAAAACCAAGATTCAAGACAAGGTCTCGTTCGAAGAGATAGAAGTAATTGCCAAAGATTCCACGCTCTTTATTTCCGCGTCAAAATTCAAAGACTTGATCCCGACAAACAGCTACGGAATCGCGTCTGAAAACGACGATAAAAACGCTCTTATTTTGGACGTAGACGTCAATGTCGAAGCCGTTCCGCAAGAATTCATAGAGGCAGGATTAGCCGTTCTGCGTCAAAAAATTGGAGAAGGCGCTTCCAACGAAGCCGCTCTTTCCGCCTCCAACTTGAATCTGTTGCTCAAGTACTATTCGTCGGTTATTGATTCGCTTACAGGTTTCAAGGCGCAATTTCTTGTCGACGAACAATCGAACTGCGTCGTAGATATTTCGGTCGTCTTTAAGCCCGACAGCGATATCGTCAAACAACTTCGAGAATCCAACAACGTTCAAACGCGTTGGAGTTCCTTTGCCGACGCGCCAAACGCCGTTTTTACTTCGGTCTCCGCCGGCAAGCAACTTGAAGGAGCAAAAGAATATCAACTCGATCAGTTCACAAACGTCGCCTACAACAACCTTTTAAAACAATTGGAAGTCCTGATTGACGACGCGGATGATTTTGAACTGGCTAAACGACTTATCGAATTATTTAAATCGGAAGAGGAGGCCGATATTGAGGCTGGAATTTACGACAGCGGAATCGTCGTTCAAGCAGACCCCCTTCTTGTTAAAATTGGAACGTCAATTTTCAACCCGGAAGCCGTTAAAGAGGCGATAAAGCTTGTTGTTGATCGAATCAAGAAAGACGTAACCGACCTCGACAGTTATATTTCGCTTGACTCGGAAGAAATCGTCGGTTTTTCCGTCTCCAAAATTGATATTCCCGTCGACGCCGTCGCCAAGGACGCCGTCGACTATTTTAAAGGCAAAACAATCGCCGCCAGAATTGGGATCGACGACAAATCTATGGCCTTTATTGTCGGACTGAATTCCGACGAAGTTAACTCCGAATTCGCCAGAATGATTCGCGGAGCCCAGGAACTCAAATCGACACGACAGAAAGAAGTTGTCGACTTCGCTCCTCTTGCAAAAATCGTTGATGAAATCGCTTCTTCTTTCAACGAACTACAGCCTGCGGCCAAACAGTCGCTCGAAAGAATCGCCGAAGCGCAAGACGTCAAAATCGTTAGTGAACAGGAGATCGTCGATAATCAAGTCAATCTGAAATACGTTTTACAAAGCGGAATATTCAAAACGGCGGGCGACGTTATCCGCGTCAATCTTCGAGGCGGCGGCGAAGACGACAGCGAAGATATGGACGATATTTTCGACGAAGAATAAGAAGAATTAGACGTTTTCTAAGTTCTTTGTACAAAAAGCGTTCGTTTCTATTGAGAGACGAACGCTTTTTGTATTTGAAGAGAACTTGATGGCCCCAAAAGCAATCGGCCTTATTTCGCAGGAATGTGAACAGGCGCGCCTACTTCAAAGGTTTCCGCAACGTTGTTCTTACCGATCGAGATTGTAAGATCAGTCGTGTCTAGCGACTTATACTTAAGGTCGATCGTTTCAAAATCAGCGCCTGAATTGCCCGCCTCTCCATACTCTTCCGCCTCGGAAGCGCCTTCGGTAACAACTTTTCTAACAAGCGCCTTGGCCTCGCCTTGTTGCGCGCCGGCAAACCCGTAGGTCATCATGGTTGCGACGCCCTTTTCGTCCGTCGTACCGCTTGTTCTATATTTGACGGGAGTACTGTATTCCAAATCAACAGTCGCGCCTGCCACGGGAGTCCCTTCCTGAGTAATAGTAATCGCACAGGGAGTCATATCCTCTGGCAGGTCTGCCGGACGGGTATTTTTCGGGCCGCAACCAATCAATAAAACAAGACCCAAGACGAAGGGGAAACAAACAGCAAACTTTTTCATTATCGTAACTCTCAAAAACAGAAAAACAGCGGTCGACGCTAAAAACTTCGACCGCCGTCGTAATTAACAATCCAGCGTTTTACGCTAGAACTCCAACGAAAACAACGCCCAACAACATCATCAGGGCAACGTAGTGGTTTCGCCGCCGTTCGGAGATCCTAACGCGCCCCAAACGCCAAGCGGACTCTTACCAGTAAGATACATACCAGTCTTGATGTCCGCGAGTCCGTTAGTGTCGACCGTGTCGGAAATGAAACGAACGGATCCGTCAACCAAACCCGCGTTGACGCCTCCAGAGTGATAGCTCGTGGGAGCAAGCATATGAACCTGCCCCTGTTCTTGGTTATACTTGAAGCAAGAGGGTGAGTTAGGCGGCATGACCGTGGTAAACGCCGTAAGAAGAGGGAGACGGTCAAGCCAGTTTCCGCACCGAGGATGTTGAACAACTGAGTACTGTGAGTCGTTGTAAGTGTTGGGATCGCTGGGACTCCTCGTATTCATACAGAGGCTCGGCCTGGCAACCCAGGTTCCCAAGTCGAAACCGTTATAGAACACAACCCCGCCGCGAATCTTGTTGAGGCCGTAGTTGCCGGCGCAAGCTTCGGAACAAAGGACCGTATTGCTTGTGCCGTCGGTAATCATGGAAAGCGACTGCCGTTCAAACATGAAGAAAAGCGAACGATGCGCGCAGTTACCGGTTCTTTCCGTTCTCGAGTTAGGGACGCGGTCAGTATTGCCGTTGGCGGACGTGGTCATCCACATGCTGTCGTTACTATTATCCAAACGCGCGACGCAGTCGGCCATCGAAACGACAATATTGGTCGGACGACCATCGTGGTTGTGGTTCCCCCCCAACTTAACAAGCTGACCGTTCCAAGAATCAGAAGGACAAAGGAACGTGGTCACCTTCGTCGTACGGATTTGCCATGCAGTCGAACCGTCGGCGGAAGGAAGCCAGGGTTGGGTCGGTCCGGAAGAAGAATCGATCGCTTGTCTCAACGAGGCTTGTTCAATAAAGGGAAGAAGCTGGTAATGAACACTGAAACGACCCGTTTTGACGCCGTTTCCCCAAGCGCCTTGCGAGGGCAAGTACTCGTTGGCGTCGTAGAAATTATGAACAGCAAGGCAGAACTGCTTAATATTGTTCGTGCACTGCATACGGCGGGCAGCTTCACGCGCCGCCTGGACGGCGGGAAGAAGCAAACCGATCAAAATACCGATGATCGCGATAACGACCAACAATTCAACGAGCGTAAAACCCGTCCGATTCGCCCGAAGGCGACTTGAGAAAGTAGCCATGAGAAAACTCCACAAAGCGTAATAACAAGTGTAATAACGAATGCAAAATCTCGTCGTCGGCGTCGCCGTCTTGAACCAATTCCTCAACCGGTTCAAAAGCGCAAATCACGAGACTGTTGTCTAATTGCTGAAGAGCGCAGAAGGAGACAGAAGCCTCCCCCAACCTCTGTTCCCTATTGTATTCTGTTTTTTTATTGTTTCAAGACCTGAGTTATTTTGAGGCAATTTAACGCGAAAAAAACGGACGCGACAACTCGACGTCTCGGCGCTCGCAACAACCAGAAAAAGAAATCCAAAACAACTCCCCATCCAAGAATCATTCCGTCAAAAAACGACTTTGAAGTACGCGACGCCTTGAAAGAAGCGCGGTTTGGCATTACAATGGCGGAACGCGTGTTTCTTCGCGCTTGTAAGACTTTTACGTTGAGAGTATTCGTCATGGCAAAAGAACGTCCCGTCGCTAAGCTGGAAAAGTTGCGGAATATCGGGGTTGTCGCTCATATCGACGCCGGTAAAACGACCGTAACTGAAAAAATGCTTTTCTATTCCTCTTTTGTGCATAAAGTCGGCATGGTCGACGCCGGCACGACGGTCACGGACTTCGACCCGGAAGAGAGGGAACGTGGAATCACCATCAACGCGGCCTGCGTTACGTTCGATTGGAACGGACATGCGTTCAATCTCATCGACACGCCCGGCCACGTAGATTTCACAGCAGAAGTCGAACGTTCGTTGCGTGTTCTTGACGGCGCGGTCGTCGTTTTTAGCGCGCGCGAAGGCGTTGAAGCGCAAAGCGAAACGGTCTGGCGACAAGCGGATAAGTACCACGTTCCGCGAATCGCGTTTATCAACAAGATGGACCGTGAAGGCGCTAATTTCTATTCCGTAGTCGACGAGATTGAGGAACGTCTTAACGCCAAGCCAATCGTTGTGGCGATTCCGGTCGGCGCCGGTCCCCCGCACCTTCCGGGCGCGTTTCGAGGAACAATTGATCTCGTCGAGATGAAACAGCTAACGTTTGACTCGGAATCTCAAGGCGAAAAATACGACGTTTCCGATATTGAACCGGAAATGCAAGAACAGGCGACTCTTTATCGCGAAAAATTACTCGACGATCTTTCGATGTTCAGCGATGAAATGACCGAGCTCTTACTCTCGGGCGAGGAGATTTCTTCTGAACTGATTCGTTCCGTTCTTCGAGCCGCGACGCTTTCCGATATGTGCGTCCCCATTTTCTGCGGATCGGCGCTTGACGGAATTGGGGTTCAACCGGTAATGGACGGCGTGTGTTATTATTTGCCCGCCCCGAACGATCTCCCCGCCATCGAAGGAACCGATCCTGAAAAACCGGAGAAGAAAGAAACGCGCGAACTTACCGACGACGATCCGTTTTGCGCGCTGATTTTTAAAATCGAAACTCATTCTCACGGGGATATGTACTTCCTTCGTGTGTATTCAGGAACACTCAAAGCCAACTCGAGAGTTCTCAATCCGCGCGCCAAAGAAAAAGAAAACGTCCCTCAAATCTGGCGTATTCAGGCGGATCACCGTTCTCTTGTGGACTCCGTCTCCGCCGGCGACATTTGCGGCGTTATCGGGCTTCGATTCAGCGTAACCGGGGACACGTTGTGCGACGTTAAGCGCCCGATTCTGCTCGAATCGATCACTTTCCCCCAAACTGTCGTCTCAATGGCGATCGAACCAGAGTCTTCCGACGAACACAAAAAGCTTAAGCAGGTTCTTGAATCGATGAGACGCCAGGATCCCACGTTCCAGGCGTCGATTAACGAAGAAACGGGGCAAACGCTCGTTTCCGGAATGGGTGAATTGCACCTGGAAGTCGTCAAACACAGACTTCTTCGCGAATATAAACTCAAGGTACGCGTGCGCGAGCCGCGCGTCAGCTATCGCGAAACGCTCAAAAAGGCGTCGGAGGTTGAAGGAGGCGGGCAGCGCATGCTCGGCGGAGTCAGGCATTTCGCCGAAATTTCGTTACGCATGGAGCCGATTGAAGACAGCCAGGAAATCAAAATTGCCGACGCCGCCAAAGACGAAGGATTCAAACCGGAGTGGCGCGAAATCGTTAAAGAGGCGCTTCATGAAGAAACGTTAGGCGGCGGACAGCTTGGATTCCCCCTCATCGGCGTCAAGTTGACAATTCTCGGCGGTCAATTCAGCGAAACGGACACCGACGAAGTCGCTCTTCGCTTCGCCGTCGGCGACGCGTACCGCAAAGGTTTGCAGGAAAGCGGAATAGTCCTGCTTGAACCGATTATGAAACAGGAAATTCAAACGCCCGACGAATATGTCGGGGACGTTGTCAGCGACATTAATCAGCGCCGCGGAGTCGTTTCCAACACTCATAATCGCGGTAAATTTACCGTCGTCGAGGCCGAAACGCCTCTGTCAAGTTTATTCGGTTATTCCTCCGCGCTGCTTGGAATCACAAAGGGGCGCGCCAGTTCGTCAATGGAATTGGCGAAATATGGCCCCGCGCCCAACGAAGTTGTTAAAAGCTTCATGCTCGAATAAGTTACATAATGTCGTTATAGATTCCTTTTCACAAAAACTTTTTATGAGGCATGTAATGGAGACCTCGTTTCAACGTTCGGCGACTCCCCTGGAAAAAGCGGAAGACTTCATTAAAAACGAAACCCAATTCCACCTTGGCGTTCTTACGACGGAACAGTCGCATCCGAAGACGCGAACGCTTTCCCAAACGCTGGCTGTCGACGTTCCCGCCGGCATGCGCCAGCTGTATTCCGTCGACGACGACCTGCCCCCTGTGCTAAAGAAAACGATTGCTTCGGATGAATTCGCCAAATTGGAGGAAGCGATTTATCAATCTCTCTCGAAAGGCGGAAAAGTTAGTTTTAGCGGATGCGGAGCGACCGGCCGGTTGTCGATCCTTCTCGACGCCGCCAACAAAAAGTTTTGCAGGCAAAGCGCTCTGGAATTGCCGAATCGCGCCGATTTTTTTAAAAAGCTGTCGTTGCAAACGAACGCCGTTATGACAGGAGGCGATTTCGCGTTAATTCGTTCAGTCGAAAGTTTTGAGGATTTCATTTCTTTTGGCAAACGGCAATATCAGGAATCAGGAATCGGACCCAACGACACGCTCGTCGCGATCAGCGAAGGAGGCGAAACCTCTTCGGTAATTGGCACGATTCACGCCGCTCTCGAAGCGAATATTCCAACTTTCTTCCTTTTCAATAATCCGTCTGAACTTATGGCGTCGCGTGTCGAGCGTTCGCGCGTCGTCATTGAAGACCCGCGAGTTACCGTCGTCAACCTCACGACCGGACCAATGGCTATTGCCGGATCAACGCGTATGCAAGCGACGACGATCGAGTTGCTTGTCGCGGGCTTCGCTTTTGAAACGGCGCTAACGAAGCTTCTCCGAGAAGTTTTAACCGAACGGGAATTTGTCGCGCTTGGGTTCGAGGAAAAGTCGCTAAAAGAAAAAGCGGACGCTTTTGACGTCATGTTGTCGGAAATTCGATCGGACGAAAACGTAGCGACGGCGGCTGAATACGTCGATTTTGAGTGCGATCTCTACAAAAAGGGGGGACGCGTTACTTATTTCGCGCGCGACTACTCGCTCGATATCTTTACCGACACTACCGAACGGTCGCCTACTTTTAAGATTCCCCCTTTCCGCTCTCTTGACGAAACGGACGCGCCGGCGCCGTGGGCGTTCGTCAAAGACCCGCAACGTTCGGCAAAAGACGCGTGGATTTGGCTGCTTGGCGGAGTCGAACCTCGTTGCCTCGAATGGACTCCGGACGATTACCGAGCGATGGGCGGAACAGAAGCGCAAATCTCCGATCCTCCAAAAATAGGTCGTCAAACCGTCTATCGCTTCCCCATTGGAAACGAAAAAGATCCGTCCCGTTATGAAGACGTTCCCAACGCCGCCGTCGCTGTTTTAGCAGATTCAGAAACGAAACGCTGGGGTGATGAAAACGACGAGTGGTTCTCCGCTTACACCGAGTGCGCAAAGCCTTTCGAACGTAAAATTGGCTTTTTGCTCAACAACACGCTCGACGATGCGCGAAAAGGCGCGACCGTTTCTCCCAGCGTCGCCCTGGCAAAAGTCTATGCGTTTAATTTGGCAATTCCCGCCACCCCGCTGGACGTCTTTGGACACGTCGCTTTGAAACTCGTCTTGAACAACATTTCAACGGCTACGATGGGTAAATTCGGTCGTCTGAACGGCAACTGGATGGCTCACGTCGACGCGACAAATAAAAAACTCATCGACAGAAGCGTGCGTCTTGTTTCTGAAATCGCTAAAGTCGATTATAAAACGGCGTGCGTTACCCTGTTCGAAGCGCTTGAAGAAATGGAAAACTGGCCGCTTGATCGCAAAAAGACGATTTCTCCAGCGGCGTATGCTGTTGAGATTTTACAAAAAAAATAGTAAGAACCTCTTGTGCGTTTCCGTTTCAGTTTTATAACTCAGCCGATTCGGGAACGTTCAGGTTTTGAGCGTTCCCAAGTCGAATGTGACGGGGCGTTTTGTCAAAGACAAGGCTGTGAAGCGCTCCTTGAGCTTGCAACGGATAATACCGGCGAAGGAAATTACATACGCCGCTAACGTTGAGATTTTTCTCGCGTCCTTAAAGCCGCGCGGATATTTTCTTTGGTCGGATCAGAAAGGAATTTTCTAGTGTTAAAGAATCTTGAAAACATCGTTTCCGCAGCGATCGTTTCTTCTTTCAGTCGTAAATTCATCGATAATCTGGATCTTGACGTCGCCATTGTTGGCGCCGGTCCCTCCGGACTTGTAGCGGCGAAAACGCTCGCTGATTCTGGGTTCAAAACAGCTGTCTTTGAGCGCAGTCTGGCCCCCGGAGGCGGAGTCTGGGGAGGAGGAATGCTCTTCAACGAAGTTATCGTACAGCAAGAAGCGATTGATATTCTCAGCGAATTTGGCGTTTCGTCAAAAGCTTTGGAGGAAGCGCCCGGATACTACAGCGTCGATTCCGTGGAAATGGCGTCGGGGCTTATCTACGGGGCTACTCATGCAGGGGCTAAAATCTTCAACGCAATGAGCGTCGAAGACGTTGTGTTTAAAAACGACGCGATCGGAGGATTGGTGCTTAATTGGGGCCCCGTCGAAAAAGCGCGTATGCCTGTCGATCCGCTTGTCGTCGTTTCAAAATGCGTCGTCGACGGCACGGGACACCCCTGTGAAGTGTTAAATCTTGTTACGCGTAAAGCGCGCATCAAGTTAGACACCCCAACGGGCGAAATACTCGGCGAACGACCGATGCAGGCGGAACAAGGAGAGATTTCCACCGTCGAGTATACCAGAGAATACTACCCCGGTCTTTACGCGTGCGGCATGAGCGCCAACAACGTCATGGGCGGTTACCGAATGGGGCCTATTTTCGGCGGCATGCTTCGGTCGGGCAAAAAAGTCGCGGGGCTTATCGCCGACAAACTTGGCAAAGCCCAATAGGACGGTTGTTTCAGTTTCGTCGACATATTCCATAAGTTCCTGGAATTTGCATCGCGTTTTCACGTCTCATATAGAGTCGTTCAGAAGCGCGTCGTCTTTTCGGCGGCGCGCTTTTGGCTATAATTGGGGAGCAAGTGCGGTCGGAAGACGCTTGACGTTCAGCGCGTCTTAATTGCCTAACGTTTTTTAACCAGTCCCGTTTCCATGAACGATTCCAATTCCAACAATTCCGTCTCCAACGACGTCGCGTCGCAAGAAAAAACGCCGCGAATCCTTTTCTCCATCCTTATTCCCGTCTACAACGAGCAGGCTTATCTGGCGCTCGTTGTAGAACGAGTGTTAGCCGCTCCCCTTCCGGCAGGGGTTGAAAAGGAATTGGTCTTAGTCGACGATTGTTCTACTGATCGTTCGCCGGATATCATTAAAGAACTGGTCGAAAAATATCCAGACAAAATAAAAGCGTTCCGACAACCCAGGAATCAGGGGAAAGGAGCGGCGATCAGACGCGCCATTAAGGAAATGACGGGCGACTACGCCATCATTCAAGACGCCGATCTGGAATACGATCCAAACGAGTATTCTCTCGTCCTCGCGCCCCTTCTGGACGGTCGCGCCGACGTTGTATACGGATCAAGATTCGCAACGCGTGAAACGCGTAAAGTCCTCCAATTCCATCATAAATTAGGCAATCTTTTCCTGACCTACCTCTCTAACTTCACTACCGGTCTGGATCTGACGGATATGGAGACGTGCTATAAGGCCTTTCGCGCCGACGCGCTTAAATCGATTCCTTTACGTTCCAATCGTTTTGGAATCGAACCGGAAATTACCGCAAAAATTGCAAAACGCGGCTGGACGGTATACGAAGTGCCGATTAGTTATAACGGAAGACGATATTCCGAAGGAAAAAAGATCGGATGGAAAGACGGCGTCAGCGCCATTCGTCTCATTTTAAAATATTGGTTCATCGACGATAGTTTCTATGACGAGGACGTTGATTCGGACTCCGCTCAACAAGCCGAACATTCGAAAAATTTCGGAAAGACGTTGGTCAAACGCGCGACGCCTTACCTTGGATTAAGAACATTGGAACTGGGCGCGGGTCTCGGCGCCGTTTCGCGTTTCCTCCCTCAAAAGGGACGGTTGACCGTCACGGAAACAGACGAGCGTCGGCTTAAGTTTTTACGCGCTTCATACGACGGCAACGCCGTTGTCGACGTCGCCGAGTTAAATCTTCAAACCGGAAAAACGTCCTTATCAGCCGACGACGAGCGATCATACGACTCAATCGTGTGTTTTAATAGAGTCGCGACCCTTGACGTCGATAACGAAGCGGCGCTTGAACGCGCAAAGAACTATCTTGTTCCCGGCGGGCGTTTAATTGCCGTTCTTCCGGCAAAACAGGGGAAAAAAGAAGATAAAACGCAAGGTTACTCTAAAAAAGAGATTCGCGAATACTTGGAAAAAGCCGGATTCAACGTCGAAGAGCTTACGCCTTTTGCTTCCGTAGAACGTCTTTTCCTCCGACGCGATCCTAAAAGAACGTCGCAATTTGGATTTAAAACTTTCGACGCGCTATTGCCGTATTCAAGCTGGATGAACGCATTTATCGCGCCAACGCGTTATTTTGTCGTCGCTTCTGTGAAAAAAGTATAAATGTTTTGCTAAACAAAACGCCTTGCTCAGACAGCGCTGGTCAAGGCGTTAAATCTCGATCGTCGGTGAAACGACTCTCCAATAGCCTTACTTCATAAAGTAATACCGACACTTGGGACAAATCTTAAAGGCCGCGTCAATTTCCCAATCGCATTGAGGACATATCTTCTTCTGAACCACCTTTTTCTTTGGCAGTTCCTCCGGAGTCGGCGCGTTCGTGTCGGCTTTCTCCTCCGGCTTGTCTTCCGGCAACGGATCGTTAATGCCGCGACGAAGCTCCTCGCCAATCCCAAGGATGCGCAATATAGAAGAATCGCTGGGAACCGCGTTCTTTTGTTCAGGCACCGTAACCGGGGCCCCGCAAGCAGGACAACGTCCCGAAGTGCCGGCCCGTTTGTCAGGAGCCGTCAATCGATGCCCGTTTGGGCAAGTCAGGATAATACTCATAGGAACTCTCCTTATCGCGTATTTCTCAAGAGATCCGTTCGCAACGAGAAGTCGGTTTAAACGCCGTTCTCAACGCTGCTAAAACGTCGATCACCCGTTGCTCGGAAAGCGGCTGACGGCAAAACGCCTAAGCGACATGCTACAATAGAAAGTAGCCAGGCCAAGTACGAAACTCCTACGCAACCTCGCTACAACCAACCACGTTCACGATTATACCGAAACGAAGGACGCTTTGCACAATACAATAGTCTTTTTCCCAAAAAAACAAGAAAAAAACTTCAATACGCTTTTTAAATCGTCAAAAAAGGAAAAGTTTATCTAAAGATTTCTCTCCGTGAAACGGCGGTAAAAACGGTCGTCGACGTTTGACGCTAGGTTCCAAAGCGCTATACTCAAGGAACGTCAGGGATTCTACAGCAGAATCTCTTCTGTCCGGCGCGCGTTACGACAATTAGAATCGTCGTCAAACGCGTTTTAACATCCAATGCGGAAATAAAGAATAATTATGTCCGACTGTCAGGATTCTTTCAGAATAGAGATCGTCGAAGCGCCTCGGAAGTCTCGTCAATTCCGAGCCGCTCTTTTTGATTTTGACGGTACGTTAAGCCTGATAAGAGAAGGCTGGCAAAACGTCATGGTTCCTTACTTCTGCGAGATTCTAAACGAAGTCGTCGATCCTCAAAAGGAAACGGCGGATATCGTCGAAACGGTTGTTCGCGATTTTGTCGACAAAATCACCGGAAAACAGACGATTTATCAATGCATTCAGCTTGCGGAAGAAGTCAAGCTTCGCGGCGGAACGCCGCTTGATCCGCTCCTCTATAAAAAAGAGTATTTGCGACGGTTACAGAGAAGAATCCAGGGGAGAGTCGACCGTTTGTCAAACGGTCAGGCCAAACCGGACGATTACGTTGTGCCGGGGGGACGACGTTTTTTAGAGCTGCTGCGCGACGCGGGAATCAGACTCTATCTTGCAAGCGGAACCGACGAATTCTACGTTAAACAAGAAGTGGAGCTACTTAACCTGACTCAATTCTTCGACGGAGGGGTCTATGGAGCGCAAGACGATTACAAAACCTTCTCAAAAGCGATGGTTATTGATCGTTTAATTAAAATCAACAACCTCTCAGGCGAGGAACTGCTGGGATTTGGCGACGGTTATGTCGAAATAGAAAACGTGCGTACTGTCGGCGGATACGCGGTTGGAATCGCAACTAACGAAGCGAATCCTGGCCAAGGCGTCGACAATTGGAAGCGAAGTCGATTACTTGACGCTGGAGCAAGCGCCGTCGTTCCTGATTTTAGCGAACCTGAAAAATTGTTTACGTTTTTATTTGGCGGATCCCAATAATCTTTTTTGATCGTCTCCTTTCGATAAGCGTTATCATGACCGATTTGCCTCTCGTACCTTATTTGCCCGACGCGAAGCTTTTATCCGCGCAACTCGTCGCAAGAACTAAACTAAAAACGCCGAAAATAGCCGTTGTAGGCGACTTCTGTTTGGACAAGTATCTCTACGTCTATCCGGAACTTGAAGAAGTATCTGTGGAAACGGGAATCGCGGCGTTTCAAGTTCGCGCAAAACGGCTCTTTCCCGGCGTTGGGGGAACGATCGCAAGTAATTTACGCGCGCTGGGCGCCGAAACATATTGTTTCGGCGTCGTAGGAGAAGACGGCGAGGGATTCGATCTTGTTAACGCGTTAAAAAAGATTGGCGCGGACGTAAACGGCATAATTGTCTCCGACGCGATCATGACCGGCGCGTACGTAAAGCCAATGAGTCCCGCCCTTCCCTCTAACGACGGCAAGCTTCAATCGCCGTCTGAAGGCGAATGGATTGAAG
Source organism: Thermoguttaceae bacterium (assembly GCA_017550965.1). Classification (GTDB taxonomy): domain Bacteria; phylum Planctomycetota; class Planctomycetia; order Pirellulales; family Thermoguttaceae; genus RUG369. The sequence continues at coordinate 1,068 of JAFZNK010000052.1, read as the reverse complement.
GCAACAGAATCGATCTGCGCAATCCGACGCCAGTCCCCATGGAACTGATTCGCCAACTGGAACAAGTCTTTTTAAATCGAATTGCCGAATTTGACGCCGTCGTCGTTTCCGACCAGTTCCCCAAAGGATCAGAGTCTGTTTTTTCCGACGTTTTTCGCAATTTTCTGTCGGACGCCGCAAATAACAATCCAAACGTGTTTTTTCTTTGCGACTCGCGATTCTTTGTCAACGATTACCGCAACTCTCTTGTTAAATGCAACGCAAACGAATTGTTCGACGCTTACGAAGTGTCTAAGGGCGCGGAAGAAAGGAGAGAAACGACTCTCAATACGGAGTCGGAAACCAAAGAATCGGAACTCCGGCGCGTCGGCGAGTGGTTGGCCGTTAGAAACCAACGTCCCGTCCTGGTTACCAGAGGATCGTCGGGTTCTATTTTGATTGAAATAAACGGCGATAAAACGGTCGCAACCGCTATCCCTGCGGTTCCGGTCGACCCGCCCATCGACATTTGCGGCGCAGGCGACGCGACAAACGCCGGTTTCGTTTTTGCAAAAGCGTTGGGTTTTTCATTGGCCGAATCGGCGTTTCTCGCGGGAGTCGTTTCTTCTGTTACGATCAGACAAATAGGTGTTACAGGAACAGCGTCTGTCGAACAAATACTTGACGTTTTAGGACGCCTGAAATAACAACGCTTCCCTCAGACTAACTCGAAAAAACATGCCCGACAAAAACAAAGCTCTGCTCAATCAAATTACAAGAGTTTCCGACAAACTGGACGCGTTGGGCAATAAAATTGATTGACGCGATGCAAGTTAACGTCGATTCGTTGCGGGAAGCGTCCCGACGTTTGTCGGCGTTTGTGGAAGGACAGGATGAACGTATTGTCCCAGAAAAAGAATCTAAAGACGTAGATTTGTTTACTGAATGGTTGCAAATCGGAACTCGCTCCAGACAAAAGAAAAACTGCTTAAACAAGACCTCGTAATTACACTAAAAAAGACGCCCCAACTACGGGAAAGAAATCACAGACGCCTTTTAGAAGAACAACCTCTGAAATCCTTTAAACTT
>JAFZNK010000051.1 GCA_017550965.1 Thermoguttaceae bacterium | reverse complement strand
GAACGAGGCTCGAACTGTCCGCAGCGCTAACAATAGCGGCGTTTGTAGGTTCCGCCGTCGGGGTTTGAGCGTGTACGTTTGGAGCGCCGAGCGAAAAAGCCGCAGAGCTTAACCCCAACGCGATCGCCAACAAACCTTTCTGAATCTTTTTGGTTGGTTCCAACACGATACTCCTTTCGAGACTCGTAGTATTACGCTTAGTGTTACGAGTGGCGCCAATAGTCATCCCTGACCTCCCAGATTCTCCGGAAGAATAAACCAGTTAAAAAAATCGTCTTTCGACGTCGTGCGTCTCGCGGCTAGGAGGCGCGAAGCGCTCCGTCGCCCGTTCGGACCTCCGCCTTCCAACGCTACGACTTCGAGTTGTTGGCGACTTTGCTCCATCGAAAAACTTATGTAAGTACGGTGAGAACCGTTCGCGTCGAATCCGTCGCGCTCGCGGTTCCGCGGTTCCGGCTTGCGCCCAAACCGCTCGTTATTCTCCGCCGGACCATAAAAATGGACATAGCGCAGAACAACCGATTTTTCCCTACAACTATAATCGTACGGAAAATCGACAGTGATTAGTTAAAAATGCGCCCGCTAGGGCATATTTTCAAATTTAACAAGACGTACGCCTTCTAACGCGCAAGTCGTTTGTTTCATTTCGCCGGGTTGGCGCGATCGCTTTGAAAGAAAGCGAAATGCGCGCGACGCCGGTTGCGTCAAAGACGCCGCTTGTTACTCTGCTTTATCGGTATTACCGGCGCTCAGAGTAAAGACTAAATAGACTTTTTCCTGGATTTGGCATGATTTTTATTTCAAGACGGATCAACATACTTTCGCCAACTTTCTTATTTTAACAACCAAACGCAAAGCAACGGTCAAGAACGAGAACAGGCGCGTTCTCGACCTGAGACCGCGCCCGTTTAATATAGACAAGATGGGAAAAACGTCAAATCTACTTCGACGTAATTTCGAAATCGAAGGTATTGTCGCCGGGAACGACCTCAACTTCGACCCCAGAAGTCTCTTCGTTGTTCCACTTCTTCGCGAGACCAGAAACGCTCTTGTACTTCGGAATCTCTTCACCGTTCTCCATCATCGTTCCATCGTCCTCGCGGATTTGATAGTCGAACTTCACCTTGTACTTGCCGGGAGTCGTGCCCGCTTCGGCGGCGCCGGTCAGCGTCTGAAGCTTATAGAACCCATTTTCGTCCGTCTTCGCGTAACCGTTCGAGCCGCCGGCGTCGACCGGAACAAAGTAAACGTTCACGTCCGCTTGAGGCTGACCGTCCAAGTTAATCGTGCCGGTTACGCCTTCCGTCTTCGTAACCTTCGGACCGCAACCTGCGACGCAAACGGCGACAAGTAGCGTCGCGACCAGTAAAGCGCAGTATTTTTTCATAATGATTATTCTCTCGATCGCTCGAACGAAAATCGTCGATGCGAATTATTGTCAACTTAGATTCGTCGCCAGAGCGCGCCATAAGACGCGACTCCGGCAACTTTCATGAAAACCGCCAATCCGGCGGAAATAGCAAAGTCCAAAATGGGAACAATTACGGCATAGCAACCGTCTCGGCGCCGGAGGGAGTCGCCATCGCGCCCCAGACGCCCTGCGTCGAGGGACCCGTCCACTGATGCCCTTCGCCCGTCCAGTTCGGATAGCCGAGCACGTGGTTCACGTCGCCGCAGTCGATCGTATCGGAGATAAAGCGAACGGAGCCGTCGGCAAGCGCCGCGTTCACGCCGCCGCTGTGGTTCGAAGACGCGGAAACGCAGATGCAGGTGTGTCCTTCGCTCTTGCCAATGTTAGTGCCGTAGCAGCTCGGGCTATTCGGTGGAACGGCGGCGTGGAAGTTCGTGTACGCTGCGCGCGCGTCCGCCCATCGTCGTCCCTTAATCGCCCAAGTGTCGTTCGAATTGACCATGCCGTTCTGACCGCGCATCGCCAGGCACGCCGAGACGGGCTGGCCGTGAATGTTGGCGCCGACGATGGTCGACTTGACCATGACGTCGCTGCCGGAGGATTTCGACGCGTTGATTTCGGAGAAGAGAAGCGTGTTCGACGTACCGTCGGAAATGTCTTCCAGCCCCATGCGACCGCCGATATTGCCGTAGAAAAAGACGCCGCGCTTATTGCGGTTTTCGCCCCAGTCGGGTCCGATCATGAAGTCGCCGCGGTTACAGCCGTAGTTCGTGCATCCGGAATACGTCGTGCCTTGCGACGCCGTCTTGCTATTGCCGTCGGAGGGGCACAAGAAGGCAGAGACTTCCGTCGTGAACGGATTCGGCTGACCGTCGTACATTTCGCCGGCCGCCCAGGAGAGCGGGATCGTACGATCGCCCCAGCTATAGGGATTCTGGGACGCAGATTTTTCACAATAGCCGGTGATAATGGTAAAGAGCGCGTTTTGCTCAATGAAGGGGAGAAGGAGGGAGTGGCACGAATACGTGTCGACCACGTCGATACGATTCTTCGTTCCGCTTTGCGTAAAGCCCTTGATCCAGAAATCGTCGTTTCCGTTGTTCGGAATACGATTGTGATGGTCGACGAAATTGTGGATCGCCAGACCAAGCTGCTTCAGATTGTTCGTACATTGCATACGTCGCGCCGCCTCGCGCGCCGCCTGTACGGCGGGTAGAAGCAAGCCAATTAGAATGCCGATAATGGCGATGACGACGAGGAGCTCCACGAGCGTGAAGCCTCGCCTTTTGGTAAGAAAGCTGTTTCTCATCGATTATACCTCAATTGTGGTCAATTTCAGCAGAAATCAAGCCTGAACGCTTTCTCTGCCGCGCTCAATTTCAATCTGAAATCGCCCGATTAAATAAAAAACGCAAACCGCCGCGACGCGCTGGAAAG
>JAFZNK010000050.1 GCA_017550965.1 Thermoguttaceae bacterium | reverse complement strand
CCATTTTGCCAAACCTTACGGGATTGGGTAACTTTGCCGTCTGGGGTCGTATTGTTTTCGACGATGACGGAATAGGAACTGGAGGTTCCGTTCGGAGGATTGACGACAACTTGGGATTGACTGGAATCGTCCGTAGAAATTTGCGGATTAGCGGGAGCCTTTAATTGTTTTGTTTGCGCGAGGGCCAGACCGCCGCAGATTAGGCAAACGCTAATTGCGCCAAACGTAAAAACCGCCAGTTTTCTTTGATTATGTTTCAACATGGTAAAATCCTTTCTAGAATTCACTCCTATCAAGCGTTAATTCTTTCAAAATCCAAATGTTGAGGTAAACGACAAGTTCTACCAGATTTGTTGGTTGTCGTAAATTACGTCGTAAGCGTCGATCGGAAGGATCAATACGCGACCGTCTCCGAGAGAAAAGCGGAATTCGTCGCGCCGACGCTCAATTCGAGCGCCTTCCTGGTTAAGAGCTCCGACAAGCTCGTCAGGAAGCTCGGAACTCGTTTGACGGAAAAAATCAGGATCGTATCGTTCTCCTTCGACGCATGAAGCCGACACATTGTTCAACCCGTGCTGAGGACAGTTGAGAGTGACCGTCCTGATTTCGGGACGAGCGCTTGTATCAGGCGAAGGGCTCGGCAAAGGCGTCAACATAAAGGTCTTTGCATTTCCTTCGCTACCAACGCCGTCGTTCGTCGCTAGTAAATCCTCTTGTTTGGGCAATGCGAGGATATCAGATTCTTCAACGTTGCCTCTGGCTAAAGACGCTTTGGCTCTTATCGGGCTCTGCTCGCCGGAGAAATCTTGGCCTAACGGACTAGTTGCCGCAATCATACCGACGGAATCGATTTCGTCTTCTAAAAAATCGTCAGGTTCAGCGTAAGAATCAGCGCTGGACTCTTCGCGAATCTGTTTCAATAGCGCGACGTCGTTTGAAGCTGCGGCAAACTTAGGCCCCGCCGTTTCAAATGAAGTCGGCGCGTCAAGCGGAGGCGTAGAACCGTTCCTAAAAATACCGACGGCACAAACGAGAAGGGCTACTGCCGTAACGGCGTAACCAAATCCAACGCTCTTTCTGTCGCCAACCTTCTTTTGAGAGCGAACTGCTATTGGAACGCTTTCGCCAGGCGAATCCTGAAAAGAGACGTCGACGTCTGACGAATCTTTTTGACGAAAAGACGAACGAAACGCCTGGTCTTCTAAAAAAGCTAACGCGCACATACGCCAACCTTCTGGAATTTCGTCGAGCCGCGCGAGAATAAAGTCGCGCTCGTCTTCGTCTAATTCGTCGTCGACAAGTCGTTCGAGCAATAATTCGTCTTCCAGCGTAATCGTCGACGCGCTTTCAGGCAATGCCGTAAGATCGAATTCTGTGTTCTCGTCCATATTTAAAGCTTCTTAAACAGCAGGTCGCTAAAAGTTGTTTTTAATTTATATAAAAAGCTGATTGTTCGTCAAACAAAGGTTTGCAAAGTTTTTTTGAGCCTCGCTCGCGCTCGGTGTAACTTCGATTGAACGGCAAAAACCGTCGTGCCAAGTTTGTCGGCTATCTCTTGATAACTTTTGTCGTCCGCATACTTCATGCGGAGGAGTTGGCGCTCGTCTTCCGGAATCTTGGACGTCGCGATGCGAACGCGCTCTGTACGTTCACGATCCAGAAGCCATTCCAACGGATCTGCTTGCGTTTCGTTGTTTCCTGTCGCACGAACGTGATCTTCGTAGCGTTGACGAACCTTGCGTTTGCGTCCAAGCGAACGTCGATACAACGACGCCTGGACGACGGCCAGCCGATACAACCAGGAACCGACTTTTGTTGGATCGCGCAACGGCGTTCTTTGACGAGCGGCGGCAAGACCGACCTCCTGGAAGACTTCGTCGACGCCTTCGCGGTCGCCGACGCGTTGCGCGATGACGCGTCGCATCCAACTCTCGTTCGCCTTTAAGGCTGCGGTCCAATCCATATTGCCGTTCGGCAAAAGGTAGGATACTGTCGAAGAAGCTTCGCCAGCTCCCGTCGAAACTTCTTCGACAGGAGTTTGAGGAGACATATCTTGCGAATCTGAAATATTGGACATTGCGCATCTCGTTATTGACGTCATACGGCCTCGTTTCCGAAACCGCATAGATAGTTGCCGAGGCAGAAGACGTGTTGCACAAATTTTTCTTTTTTTTGAAAAAATTTTTAAAACATTCACGAATGATTCTTTTTTAGTCCTTGAAAATGAACCCCTCTCCCTTATAGTATACGCGAAATTTTTTTCTTAAAAATACTGAAGTTTTTCGATAGGTTTTGTTTAAGCTGAAGAGCAAACGGGTGTTCGTCGATAAAAGACGCGTGGGATTGGGGCGAATAAATCTCGTTATTTTGCGCTCGTCGCTATAATTAGAAATATTAGCGAAAAGAGTAGTGGAGAACGATCGTGAACAACTGTAAATTAATGAATAATCAAAATTCGTTCGTGACAAACGCTTGGCAGAAGCAAATGATATTGGTATTTCTGCTTGCAGTAAGCGTTTTTTCGACGGTCGTCTGCTTTGCTCAACAGTCAAACGCGATTGTTCAGGAAAGCGACGGCGTTAGGACGGCAAGCGCCGCTTCTATTCTAACGTCGCCCGTTCCCAACGGGAGAATTGGCGGATATCGTTACGACGGGGCGTTAGCGCCTAATGTCGGATATAATTCCAGATTTACCTACGACAATTCCGTCGTCCAAGGCGACGCCGGCAATATTATCGGGATTGACCGCGCCGCCACATCCCGTTTTGGCAGTTCTGCGATTCCGTTCCAATCAAAAATGAATTACGATTTGCTTGTTTTGAGAAACGAGTATTATCGCGCAAGAGAGGAAGCGAACGCGAGCTATCTAAATTCTCAGTTAAGATCTCAAAACGAACCGAGGCTTATTGTCGCGACTCCTCCAAAACAATTCCCATATGCAAATGATCGAAGGGCGCGTTACGGGAAGACAAAAGAACAGTTGCTGGCGGAAAGAAACGAGTGCAAATCTGATTCCGTCGCGACGTTGCAAAATGAAACAGACGTTGTTCAACAATTCGATCCCGCTCAGCGTATTTGGATGCGTGGCGCGGCGCCAGTTCCCGGCTCGGCTGTTCCGGACGCGTGGCTTCGAAACGCTCAACCTATTTTAGACGGTTCTGGCTTGTTGGACTATTCGCAACAATATGGAATCGGGGCGGAGTCTCTTTCTGGCGTCGGTTTAGGCGGCGCATTAGCCCCTCAAACCGATCATGGCGGCGCGTGGAGTTTTCCAAGACTTAGAACTCCGGAAGAAATGGAGCAGATATTTATTGAGAACTTAGAAACGCAGCTTTTACGCAGTCCCGACGTCAATCCACTGTCGCCTATTCAAATTAGCGTCCAAAACGGGGTCGCTACGGTAAGAGGCGTCGTTCCTACGCCCAGCGCGCGCGTTGCCGCGGGTAAAATTCTGCTTTCCAATCCCGGAATAGTTCGCGTGAATAATTTGATGACGTACGTTCGAAACGACGAGACTCAGGGAGTTGTTCAAACGCCTCCTCAAGCAGGCGGAAACACTCTGAAATCGACGGGGGCTGGCGTACAATAACGCAGTTATAGCGAATATGCCGAATATAACGGACCACGCCCTTTTATCGGTAAAATAGGGTCTTTTTGACGATACCAGGTAAGCGGCATTACGAACGTTAATTCAGGTGTTTTAAGTAATTCATGGAAACAGAGACGGAAATTTGGGGAAAACGTCAATGAGTTCTGAAAATGAAGCGGCGAAGACAAGCGGCCTTATGCTCGATTACAGATCTCACTTCCACGCTGTAAAGAGGGCGACGACCGAACCGGTTTGGATGCAATGGTTGCTCATTGGATCAACTTTTGCTTTCATGACCGTCTTCTTGCTCTTTCCGCTGGTTTGCGTCTTTTATGAAGCGTTTGTCGACGGAGTCGTTAGTTTTTGGAAGGCCGTTTCCAGTCCGGACACGATCAACGCGACAAAAATGACGCTTCTTGCCACGTGTATCGCTGTTCCGCTCAATATTATTTTTGGGCTCGCCGCCGCGTGGTGTATTGGCAAGTTCCAGTTTTGCGGCAAGGGCGTTTTAATCTCCTTGATAGACGTTCCTTTTGCGATTTCTCCAATCATCGCCGGTTTGCTGTTTGTTTTCTTGTTTGGATTCCAGTCGGCGATTGGGAGATGGCTCTTCGAACACGACATTAAGTTGCTCTATGCCACGCCTAGCGTAGTAATCGTTACAATTTTCGTTACGTTTCCGTTTGTGGTAAGAGAATTGATTCCGGTAATGGAAGCGCAAGGCACGGAAGAAGAGCAGGCGGCGCGAGTTTTAGGCGCTAACGGTTGGCAGATCTTTTGGCGCGTGACCCTTCCAAATATTAAGTGGGCGTTGCTTTACGGCGTTATTTTGTGCAACGCTCGAGCGATGGGCGAATTTGGCGCGGCGGTTGTGGTCGCGCGCAACAGCGTAAAGACAAACACGTTGCCTTTACACATTAACGCGTTGTATCAAGGATACGCCAACGGTTCCGCGCCGTTTGCAGTAGCCACGTTGCTCGCTACAATGGCTATTTTAACGCTTGTGGCAAAAACATTGTTAGAAATTAAAATTCGTCGAACTGAAGACAACGAAGTATAATGACGATATCGGCGTTTTTTTTAGTAGATCGCTCATGATAGGCGTGCGACAATGGGTATAGAAGTACGAAACATTACGAAAACTTTCGGCAAGAGTTTTAAAGCTCTTGACGACGTCAGTTTGCGCGTTGAAGCCGGGGAACTCGTTGCGTTGCTTGGCCCGTCCGGCTCTGGTAAGACGACGTTGTTGCGTATCATCGCCGGGTTAGAAACGCCCGATCCTGGCAGCGGTCCCGTGTTTTTCAAGGGTTGTCAGGTCGATTCCAAAAAGGTAAGCGAACGCGGCGTGGGATTTGTCTTTCAGCATTACGCGCTTTTTAGACACATGACGGTTTTTGACAACATCGCCTTTGGAATGACCGTCAAACCTCGACGAACGCGTCTTTCGAAGGACGAAATTCGCGAGAAAGTTCAAGCGCTCCTCCACATGATTCAGTTGGATAATCTCGCTCATCGTTACCCCGCTCAACTTTCCGGCGGTCAACGTCAACGCGTCGCGTTGGCGAGAGCCTTAGCCGTCGAACCAAAAGCGTTGCTTCTTGACGAACCTTTTGGCGCTTTGGACGCGAAGGTGCGCGTCGAACTGAGAGCGTGGCTAAGACGATTGCACGACGAAATACATCTCACAAGCGTATTTGTCACCCATGACCAGGACGAGGCGCTTGAACTTGCCGATCGCGTCGCCGTTATGAACAAAGGGAAAATCGAACAAATTGGCACGCCGGACGAGGTATTCCATAAACCGAAAACGCCGTTTGTCATGAACTTTCTCGGACAAGTTAATCAATTCCATGGCAGAATGGAAAGAGGTCGCGTTTGGATTGGAAACTACCAAGGCGTCGCTCCAAACAAAGATTGCCTAAACGCGGGGGAAAGCAATTTTGACTCCTCGGAACAAGATCGTTCAAACGTCGCCGTTTATATTCGCCCTCACGACTTTGACATTTCAAAGGCGCCGCAATCCGGCAAATTATCTTTTCCCGCCACCGTTACGCGCGTGCGTTCCGCCGGGAATCTGGTTCGTGTTGAAATGGTCACTGAGTCGGGAGAAGAACTGGTCGCGGAAACCTCCCATCAGGAACGAGCGGAACTCTCGCTCGAAACGGGCGAATCGTTTTTTATGACGCCCAGAAATCTGCGTATTTTTCCAGAAGAACACGATTAATATTCAAAATAATTATCGCAGCGTAATTTTCATGTTTTGATTTAATTCATAAGAGGCTGTCGCGTAGTTCTCACGCGGCAGTCTCTTGTGTTTATCGTCGAAAAGAAAGTACGAACAATATGACGACTGAGCTCAATGAAAAACCTAATAAAGGCGAGTCCCAAACAAAGGACGGAGCGCTGGAAAGATTGTTCCATTTACGCGAAAACAATACGACGAAACGAGTTGAATTATTTGCCGGTTTGACGACTTTTTTGTCGATGGCGTATATTTTAGCCGTCAATCCCTCTTTACTTGGTCAAGCGGGAATGCCGCCGTCAGGCGTTTTTGTTGCGACGGTGTTGGCGGCTTTCATAGGAACAGCCGTCATGGCGTTTATGGCAAACTACCCGTTGGTTCTGGCTCCAGGCATGGGATTAAACGCCTACTTCGCTTTTTCGATTGTCTTAGGCATGGGCTATTCGTGGCAATTTGCCCTGTTTGCCGTCTTTCTCGAAGGTTTGATCTTCATCGCGCTTACCCTGGCAAGGGCGCGTGAAAAAGTCGTCGACGCAATACCCCAATCGTTAAAAATTGGAGTCGGATCCGGAATAGGCGTTTTCCTCGCCTACATCGGTTTACAAAACGCGCATATTATCGTCCATAGCGACTCGACGCTGACGACGTTCCTTTCATTTGATTCCTCAACAATTCATACTTCCGGAGCGGCGGTTATTCTTGCGATCATTGGAATCGTTTTAATAACGGTTTTGTCCCATAAAAAAATCTTTGGAGCGTTGTTTTGGGGAATGATTGGAACATGGGGCTTTTCCGTAATCGCTCAATTGATCGGACTGTATCAACCGGACCCGGCTAACGGTTTTTATTCCGTAATCCCGTCGTTTGATCTTAACGCTCAAACGCAAGAACTTAAAAACGGCTTTAAAGAAGTCTGTTTCGCAGCGTTTAATGTCAATGCCTGGACGGGAAAAGGAGGAGAAACGGGATGGGAACTGTTGTTCTCAATAAATATCCTTCTCGTTTTGTTCGCGCTACTTTTTGTCGATTTCTTCGACACAATCGGCACGGTGATCGCTGTAGCCACAAAAGAGAATATGTACGATGAAAAAGGGAAAATACCCAGAATAAAGTCAATATTGTTCGCGGACGCGTTTGCTACCGCTTGCGGCGGCGCGTTGGGGACCTCGACGACTACCACTTATATCGAATCGTACACGGGGATAGCCGTCGGGGGACGCACCGGACTAACGGCGTTAACGGCGGCGTTTCTATTTTTGATATCGCTTTTATTCGCGCCGGTTTTTTTGGCGTTGCCCAGTTTTGTTTCCGGAGCGGCGCTAATTTACGTTGGATTCCTGATGATTACGCCCTTAAGTAAACTGAATTTTGACGACGTTTCTGAAGCGGCTCCGGCTTTTATAGCGACGATTGTCATCCCGCTCGCTTACAGCATTTCCGAGGGGATCGCGATCAGTTTTATTCTTTGGACGGTTATTAACTTAGTCAGCGGACAGCGTCAAAAGATCAGTCCGCTGATGTATGTTTTATCCGTTCTGTTTGCGGCCAAATATTTCTTTATCTGAAAAAAAAACGAAGGGTTGGAATCAACGGAGAACGTTAATTCCAACCCTTTTTAACTAGCTCAGTTGTATAAGCGCTTTGAGTTATTCTTCAACCACGGGAAACGCGGAAATTCTCAGCCGTGCCGCGCCCATCGGAACGAGTTCCAATTCCTTGACGGGACAGTCCGTTTTTGCCGGGCTAAACGGAACAGGCGCGCAAAGTCCATATTCGTCAATTTTCCAACTCGGGATCTGTCTGCCGGGCAATTTGATCGAATAGGGAACGGAATCAACAGTCCACGGGAAATTGTCCTCCGGCCAATCTCGCTTGATAATTTCGACTTTCGAAAGATCCTGTTTCGCCGGATCAAGCAAACCGTAATTCCACTCGGAATCGGGGAGAATGTCGTAAGAAGGCCAATCCTCCTGTTTGGCTCCAGCTTGCCAACCAGAATCGCCCATTGCGACTTTGCGTCCGTCCATTTTAACGTATCGTTCTTTGATCTTTAACGAATAGGTCAAAGGACCGAAATCAATGCTTACGCAACCTTTATTTTGATCCCATTTGCGGAAAGAAGCCTTAGACGGGAACGTTGCGGCAATCTTGTCCCCGTTTTTCCATTCGCGCTCAATTCGGAGCCATTTTTGAGGTTCAGGTTTAGTTCCGGCTGCAAAAGCGACGGGCGAGTCGTTCAACGTTACCGAAGGTTCTAAACTCCATTTGGGAACGCGAACGTATAACGGGAACGCGACAGACTTAACGTTTTCCGGAAGAGAAACGGCGATATTTATAACGTCGTCAAACGGATAATTGGTCGTTTCCGTCAGCGTAACTAGAACACCCTCTCCAGAGCCGACTTTTGCGTTAACTTTAGAAGCTCCGTACAACGTCGCCGCAAGTCCGCCGTCGGGCGTCGCCGTCCACATGTTTTCGATATAATACGGCCAGCCGTGCGTATGGTTGTGTTGACAACAACGACTGCTGAACGGGTTCATTGCCATGAACGGACCGGCGTTGTCAATGCCGGGGCTGTGATTTTTCGAATCGGAAATCGGCTGGTTCGGGCAGGTGATATAACGCAACGCTCTGAAATTAGGCATAACGGCGGCGGGAGCCGTATTAAACGCGACGTCTTCGCAATGGTCGACCCATGAAAGATCCCCGGTTATACGGAAAAGAATCATATCGCTCGTCATCTGCTCAAAGATACCGCACGTTTCGACGCCCTGTCGTGGATCGACATAGCCGACGCGAGAATTTTCGTCGCCGCCCCACATGCCGCCGGGAACTTGACCAAAACACGCGCGAATAAGCCAAAAGTCGTTATACGTGGCGAATTTGTCCGCTTCGTCTTTCGAAAGCATCCACCAAGTCGCCGGTTGACGGAAACACTGAGCGATATTAACGTTATGCCAGTTCGGGAGCGTCGATTCCTGCTTCCAGTTTGCCGTGTTCGCGTTGATTTTTTTGGCGACCGTCAACAACGTTTCGTTGCCGGTTATGTTGTAAAGCCAGAAGCAACTGAAAAGAAGGTCGCCCGCGCGGCTGTTTTCCCAGTACGTCTTCAAAAACTTCTGCTCGGGATACATCGCGATCCAATCGAAGTAACGAGACATAAAGTCAATGACTCGTTCGTCGCCCGTGTATTCGTAATACGATTGCATTAAGAATAAAACAAGCATGTTCGGCCACAAGTCGCATCCCTTTTCGCCGTCTGGGTTTGCCGGACCAAAGTAACCGTCTTCGCGTTGACTCGCCAAAATTGCCTCAATCCATATTTTTGCTTCGGCAATCATCGCTTCGTCTTTAAGCAAATAGGCGAGATCCACATAGCCGCGCAGCCAGTAGGGAAGTTCTTCCCAACCATATTTGCCTCCTTCACGAAGCCAGGCGTTGTCTTTCTTCTCGAGCCATTTGCTCAATTCGCCAAGCTTTCCGGAAAGACCGTCGCGTTGTAATTCAAGGTAACGACCAAGCCAGCCGTTCGCTTCGACAGCACCGAGAGGGAGTTTAAGGAACGGAGAAGGAGTCAGGGGCGCTCTATTCGCTAAATAATGAGCGTTGGTTGCGTTCTCATTAGGGCGATCGACGCAAGTCGCCGTAACGTCGGCGGCGGAGCAGGTCGCGGCAAAAGCTAAAACCGCGACGGAAGTCAGTAATGCCAATGTTTTCATAGGGATAACAATCATGTTAAAGGAAACGATCGCGGGGAAACAGTTCTCGCGATCAATTGATTAATGTTGCACAAAACGGGGTTGTTTTAACGACCGTTGTTCTTGACTCGTTCCAACAGTCGTTGGAACGCCTGTTTATACTGTTCGCCGTTCTGGTGCCCGAGCTGAGTCTCGTGATAAATCGCCTTCTTCTCGGAGGGAACGACGTTAAAGGCGGAGTAGACGGAACTTGGACTGCAGGTCACGTCGATGAAGCCTACTGTTATGTCGATTGTCGCGGCGTCGATGTTACGTGCAAAATTGACTCCGTCGAGGTAACGCGACGCTTCCAGAACTTTTTCGTCGCCTTTGTAAAAGTCGACAAGACGCGGCCAACCTGGAGAACGTCCCTTGAGTAAGCCCGAATGATCACACAGAGCCGGAACAGACGAGAGAATAGCGCAAAAGTGCTTGTTCAAGCCGCCAAGGATGAGCGCCGACGCGCCTCCTTGGCTAGTGCCGTAGTACCCCATGCGCGTCGTGTCGACGTAATCCTGCTCGGCAAGCCAGTCGACAGCGCGGTCGATACCCAAGTACGCGGCGCGGAAGAAATAAGAATCGCGATCGGCTCCGTTATAGTAGCAATAGCGCATTCCAAGCTCTTTATTATATTCGTCATAAATTTTTTGACGTTCGTTGCCGTCCAAGGGACATTCGTACGGGAAGACGTTCATGTTCAAAACGACAAATCCCTGATCGGCAAGCCACGCTTCCGGGCCGACGCCCGGACCGGCGCCGGGTACGTTGACAAGAGTCGGATAAGGACTTTCGCCCCCTTTTGGAACGCTGAGATAGCCATAAACGCGTTGGTCGTTAACCGTAGCGAAATTAACGGAATAGACGTCGCGCTTTTCGTTGGAGAGAGAATCGATTATTGTCTGTTGTAAATCGATTGGAATCTTTCGAACTTCCTCTTTGCCCTTCGCCCAGAATTCGTCAAAATCGTCAGGTTTAGGAAGACCTGGTTCAATTTTGTCGGGATCAAACGCAAGTCCCGCTAATTTAGAACTCGATTTTTGATTGTCCGCAGATTGAGCTTTCGCGTTAATTTGCAGGAAACCGGGAACGGAAAGCGTCGTTTTGATTGTCGCTGGATTGTCTTTCGACAAGTCAAAAGTTTGCGGTTCGGCGAGCTGATCGCGACCGTCGTTTGTTAAAACGACGGTCAATGTTCCTGAGTCTACAAGCGCGCCGTCTTTATCGGTCACGGAAATAGAACATTCCGCTTGTTCGTTAACGGCGTAGACTTGCGTTTCGTGATTGAACTGAAACGTGATCGCTTCCTGTGCGGTAACGCCCGAAACGGCAAACGCAAGGAGAAATAAAGTCAGAGCGAATCTGATTAACGTTTCTCGTCGGATAAATACTTTTTTCATTTTAAGGCCTTATGTTGATTGCTTAAAAGAATGATCGATTGTTCCAGGCATCGAAGCGTCAGCGTTTGGCGCCCGTATCGGGATCGTATTCGAATTCTACCGTTTGGACAGAACCGTCGGTATAAACGGCTTTGGAACTGAATTTTCCGTGTTCGACGTCGTCGAACGCGACAACTTCGCAGAGTTTCTTCCATTCGTCAGACGAATTCGTCGCTCGTTCCAAAACGTCAACCGATTCCGGCGCGCCCTGTTTGCCTGCGCGAAGCAGATATTCTTTGGAGGCGCCGACTTTTGAGAAGGTCAAACCAGAACCGTCCGGTAAAATAACCGTGTCAAAGACGTCGCGGGACGTTTTGTCCGTATAACGACTAACGTCGCCGGGCAGATGCGGTTTTTCGACGTCTTCATGCAGTATCCAGTACGAATTCTTTACAATATTCCCCTTAGAATCCAGAAGATAGTGGCCGACATTCGCCGCCGCCCAGCCGTCCCACGCGAGCATGATATGGAAATGAGGCGGGAAGTCGCGATGTCCGTTGGTAAAGAGCGTTTCGAATCCGTAAAGATTAATATGATCGACAAAGTCCGGCTTGTCCGTTTCCGTCCAACCGTAAGCGCGACAAACTTCAAGAGCCGCAAGCATATAATTAAGTTGCGCTTTGATTTCTTCGTAAGGATAAGGTCCGTCCCGATATGGGCCGCAACGTCGCACGTCCCAATTGTGAAACACGCCTAGTCGAACGGCTCCAAAAGACGCCTCGGTAAATGAACCGGTTGGAGCTTTTGCCTTTCCGGGAGCGAAACGAACGCCGTTCTCGACGATTTCATAATCGCCCTTGGCTCCAACGACGCGCTCAATATTGACGCCCGGCCAAACGACGTCGATCGTCGGCGGTTCCACACCTGCTTTTGGCGCCTCGACGGTCAAGAAGAAACGATGAGAATCAACCCCGGAATAGGCTTCGCCGTTAACAAGCTTCCAGCCGATCTCCTGATCGGCTTTGGAAAAAACAACGTTCGGCAAAACAGTCGCCGGGTCTTTCTCCTGGATGGCCGCGCAGATAACGACGGCGCCGTATTGGGTTGTTTCCGCGCTGAAAGAACGATCGTAAACCCAAAATAACGCCGTTGACGCAACAATAAACGCGAAAATTTTTTTGGTAGAATTGCGATAAAACATAAACGTCCTGAAACGATTATTTCATTTGATAAAAAAGAAAACGCCCGCGTCGCAAACAACGCGCCGCAACGCGAGCGTTTTTTAAAGAACCGTCGTTTGGTTCATTACCGTGGGATCATTGATCCATACGACCTTTGTAAATCTTGACGCGATCAATGAGAGCCTGGTCTTTGCTATCGCGCAAGACGATCTCGACGCCTTTTTCGGCAAGTTCGGGGAACTGCTTACGAAGGACGGTGTCGTGAACGTGGTCGGCAATCGCCTTATGAGCGGCGGCGGCGACCTTTTCGTCTTTCTCGTCGGCGCACTCAATCGCGAATTTGAAAGAGTTTTCATTGCGGTTAGCCGCCAAACGCGAAAGAACGAGCGCTTTTTCGTCAGGACGCGTCGCAATCTTATACGCTTTTTGAAGTTTTTCCAGTTTCCCGTCGCGAGAAATTTCAATTCCGATTTGATCGTCGGGAAGGGAAATCGTACGAATAAACGAACGAAGAAGCGCGACTTTCTGATCCGCGCTGAGTTTTCCGGAATCGAGAAGTTCTTCCATTTCGGCGGCAAACGTTCCGTCCGCCCAAACGTTCAAAACGCGCAATCCCAACGCTTTTTCAGCGTCGTTCGAAGAAGCGAGTAATTTTTCGATCGCGCCTTTAGCAACCTCGCCGCCCGTCCGCGCGGAAAGCGTGTAGAGAACCTCGTTATATTCCGTTGGAACTTGACCAATCATCGCAAGAATCGGCGAAGCGTCTTTGTTACAAAGGGAGGCGACGAGATTTTCAGCCGCGTCGCGATCTTTGCCGCGTTGCATTTGAACAATCGACGCGACAAAGGAAGGAACGTCGTCGGGAGTCGAAATTTCGCGAGCGCGTTGCAGAAGCGTCAAACGATCTGGGCAATTGGCGGCGGTCGTCTTTTCGAAAATACGAGGACGAACGTCAACTGAGCGATTGGAAAGAATTGTCGCAAGGTCTTTGAATTGCTGCGCGTCCTGTGACGCGTCGAGAGCCTTAAGAAGAGCGTCGTCAAATCCGTCCGCCACGACAAAGGCGCAAATACGGATCGTAAGATCGCGATCAGTCGCCAAACGCTTGACGAACACGTCGACGTCTTCGGCAGTCGCCATCTTTTCAAGGGCGAGGAAACCGGCCTTTTGAAGGTCAGGGGACTCGGAATTCAACGCCTTAAGCGCGTATTTACGATATTTTTTGTTGTCGCGGGCGGTCAAACCGGCAAGCGTTTCTTCTTTGGCCCAGTCGTCGAGATCGTCAAATTTGGCGAGCCAGGCGTCAACGTCTTCGTCAGACGCTTTTCCTATTTTTAAGGGAAAGATTCCTTCGACGCTATCGCGCGGGATGGGAGCTGTGAGTCGACATGTCAACGCCGCCGCAGCTGCCGGGACGTCTTTATTGTCTTGCAAGGCTTTCAACGCCGCGTCGCCGGGAATCTTACCCAACGCGACGGCGGCGCCGTCGACAATGCGCTGACTCGGCGATTTTAACAATTCGGCGACGGCGGGAACGTTTTTATCCGTGCCAATATAACCAAGTTGTTCCAATAGCCAAACTTTAACTTCGTCGCTGACGTCCGCCTTCATCGCGTCGATAATGAAATCGCAAAGTTCGTCGAGAGCCGCCTCGTCGTTAGCGGCCTGCGCTTCCGACATTTTTGCGCGGAATTCGTCGCGCGCTTTGAACATAGGAGTTTCCGAGTGCGGGTTGACCAGTTCGCCAACGTAAACGCCGCCGCGACCGGTAACGACGTCGCGTTCTAACGTAAAGTCGCGCGAGTTCAATCTTTCTAAAAGATCGCCGAAATCCGCCGCCATGAGACAGGTCGACCACGTAGCGAGGGCGATCGCTAAAACTATCGTATATTTTTTCATGGGAACTAAACCTTATTGTTCGTCCTTAATTGATGATGATATTCAACTATGTTGTTAAACCGCGTTTGAAACTATAATGCGCTCACACCTCAATTTGATAGGGCGCGCGTTGAATTTTAGAAACCATAGCGGTCGCTTCGCGATCGTTTTCGAACTCCATCTTATCTTTGTCCCAAACGAGGTCGCGCTGAAGTTTATACGCGATGATGCACATGTGACCATAGTCGGAAACGTTTGCTCCATAAAACACGTCTTGGAAAGGTCGAGTTCGATGGCGGACGCAGTAGAGGAAGTCGTCGGCAATGTTATCGGCTCCGCCGCTATAACGTCGAACGTCGACGGCGTGGAGCGCGTGAATATCCTTTGTCTTTCCGAAAATGTAAACGCCTTCGGTGCCGACGATCGTGATGTTGCTGCCCGCGCCAGGATAATCGCCATGATAGAAGTTGACGCCATTTTCCATCTCAATCTTAACGCCGTTAAACGGATTACGATCGGTGTTGGGCGCAAAGACCTTTTTAGGCGCGACGTGATCCATACCGCACGAATAGAGCGCGCCGCCAAAGTTGTGGCCGCCCCAGTCGCCAAGACCGCCGGTGCCAAACGCCGAATTGAATCGCCACGTCATCGGATCGATCGCGCGTCTGCTGTACTCGAAATAGGGAGCTTGTCCAACCCACGCGTCCCAGTCGACTTCAGGGGGGCAGGGTTCAGGATCGTAGGTTCGTTCGGAAGGCGCGCCGGCGCAGTTTGCGTAGATTTCTTTTACTTCGCCGATCGCTCCGGACATGATAATCGGCGCAAGATATCGGCCGTAATCTTCCATAACGCGCTGCGATCCACTTGACACGACCTTGTCGTATTTTCGCGCGGCCGCGACGATTTGACGGCTTTCCATCAGCGTGAACGTCAGCGGTTTTTCGCAATAGACGTCTTTGCCCGCCTTGCACGCGTCAATCGTCATGCGCGTATGCCAATGATCCGGCGCCGCTATCGAAACGACGTCCAGATCGGGCATATCGTACATTTCCTGATAGTATTGGAATCCCTTGACCGGATGACCGTCCATCTCGGCGGGAATGCGGCGCGTATCGATGTCGCAGACCGCGATGAAGCGCGAGCCGGGACGCGAACCGATGTTGCTGCGTCGCGTGCCCCAGCCGATCAATCCGACGTTGATCGTTTCACTGGGCGGAAAGAAGCCGTCTTTTCCAAGAACGCTACCCGGAACGAGCATCGGAAGCGTACTCGTTGCGGCGACGCTCAAAAACGTACGACGAGAAAGTTTCTTAGTCTTATTCATGTTTGACAATTCCTAAAATTGAGTATTAGCAAAACGGCCTATGGTAAGGACTCGTGACGAATTTGCATACAGTTTGGATCATAAAACTATTTTGAGGTAAATATCATGTTAAACTTGCCCTCCGGGAGTTTCTTCGACAAGGGAATCAGGACGAAATTGTCGGTAATAACCGCGCCGTAATCTTGTCCCTCGACGATTTCAACGTTGCTAACTCGTTGAGGCAAAATTTGGAAAATCGGTCGATTCGAACGCGCGGAACCGTTGGAATCGACGAGCGCATGAGACGTCTCCGTTTTAACGGGGTCAATTGTCAACGTCCACGTGATAGTCCCGTCCTCGGCTTTTTCCGACCCAAGTTCCTGTTTCCATCCGGACTCTTGAACGGCGAGCGCGTTTTGCCACGCAGGATCGCCGTAGAGAGCCACGACGTCACGATCGTAGACAAGGCCCTCGCGTTTCATTTCGGGCAATTTTTCCGCCTCGGGCGCGGTCTTATCGTTTTCAAGAAGGTAAAGTAACGCCTGGTTGTTCGCGTAGACAGCTTCAGCGACGGTAAAACGGCCGGGTTGTTCGATATAATAGTCCAGAACGCCCCAGCCCATGTAACCGAACCACGTGGGAACGACATATCCCAAAAGCATATCGACGTTTGCATGTTTAATCATCATCGTCGCCATGCAACACGGCTTATTGATATTGCCCCACAAACAGTTGCCGGACGCAAAATGAATTTTGGAACCGGTTGCCTCGACCAGGAACGGTTTTTCTCCCGACTCTTGCGACGGGACTCCATAAAGATTGCCGTTTTGAGCGACAAAAAAACCGTTTTTATAGGCGTATCCAATACTCCAATTATTTTCTGACGCATGCCCAGAAGTTACAAAGAGTTGCGTGTTATTAAGAGCGTCGGCGACGGCGTGCGTCGTGTCGTCCGGGGCGTCGTTTCGATCCTCTTCCTCTTTACCCGCCTCTTTAACGCGCCAGTGATTCTTTTTACCTTCGTCGAAAACGACGCTTGATTTGAAATATTTCGTCGAAATCGACGTAGCTCCGCAAGCCGACTCCACGATTGTCGGCTTGACTTGCGTCATGCGCAACGCGTCAGACGCGTCGTAACCGGTAATAATCGCCCAAAGAACGTCGCCGTAAGGATCGTTGTCAAGCTCGCGCGTTCCTTGCCAAATCGAGGCAAGGCGTTCCGCCGTCGCTTCTTCCGGCTTGACGACGAAACAGGCGTATTTGGGAAAGATTTCTTTCAAACGGTCGAACGCGGAATCGTCCCAGGCAACGACGTCGACTTTATATTCGTCGGCGTATTTTGTGCGGAGAGAATCAACAACTTTGGCCCAGTCGGCGTCGTCAAGAACACTTTGTGTTGCAACGATAGTATAACCTTGTTTGACGGCGTCGTCGGCAGAAACTCCGATCAAAGTTGTCGCGCAAGCTAGAAAAGCGGCGTAAAACGTTGTTTTTCTAATTAGCGTGACAAAAAAAACAGGTAATCGCATCAATACGTTCCTTGGGTTTGGATATGTTGAAGCTGTTAATCAACGTCAGATCAAACGAATTAAGTTAAAATTCTTTTATAAGAGACGCGAACGTCCCACTACGATCGGTTTTCATTCGACAACGACGATCTCATAAACGGGAATCGACGGAATCGTAAATTTCGCTTGGTTATTCTCCCAGGAAAAATCAAGTTCAACGCCGGAAGGTTCCAGACGAATCTTTTTCGGTTCGGATTCAAGATTTAGCGTTGTTTCGACGTTCTCAACCGGATCGATCGATTTGATAACCGGCTCAATTTCGTGCGGTCCTGAAACGTTCACCAGGTGAACGCAAAGTCGACCGTCTTGCGCGCGGCGAACAGAAACGTCAAGCGGTTGTTTTTGAGAAAATTGAACGAGCGGAGTCGGGAAGGCGGTAGCTAACGCCTTTTCGAGGTAAGCGTTAAAAGTGGGGCCGTTCTCGTCGGTAAACTCTTGCGGAGCGTTTACAGGGGTCGGAAAAACGACAATCTTACCTTCGCCGTATTGATAAACGTCGAGGAACCAGATATTGTCGGTGTTTTCCGAAGATATCTTTTCAGCTTTCTCAAGTAACGGTTTAATTTCCTCAAGGGGTTCGTTCCCAATAGTAACAACGGCGCCGCCGTTATTAACATAACTATCAACTTTTTTCTTGAGTTCGTCCGACCAAAGACTGCCGCGAGAAAAAACGACAACTTTCGCAGATTCGATATCCTTGACAAGGGTTTCGTCGATTTGAATATCGACGGCGTAATTGAGTTCGAGTATCCGCTTAAGAATGGGGCGTTGTTCCTTGATCATCGGGAAAAGAGTATCCAGGAAGCGATTAACGTTTTGATAGTGCTGTTTCGTGGGGCAGAACAGGGCGATCTGAGGCGCTTCGCTCGAATATTGGCAAAGCTTTTGACGCTCGCGACAGAATTCAAGCGCTTCTGCCACTGGCGGGAGTTTTGCAAGATTTACCGCCCCGTCCGGGTCTTGCGTTATGTACGCTTGGAAACTCCCTCCCTGCGCTAAAACGCACGCCGCTTCGCGAGATATTTGAATCCCTGTCTTTGGAGCCCAATTTCCATCGGGAGTTCTCACGAAACTCCATGTCATGAGATCCCATGGCTTATTTTGGGTCATTATTAGACGCGTGGAATAACGAGCGGCGGTTACTGAATCATTAGACGAAAAGTCGCCGGAGATAAAATCAACGTCTGCGCTGACAGGTTCAGGCATATGGTCGGTAAACGCCCAGTTGCTTGCTATCTGGAAATTTGGCGCCTTGTCTTTAACTTGTTGTACGTAATCGATAAGGTATTGCCGAAACGCTTCCCTACAGAAGTCGCACCATTCAAACCAACCGTCTTGTTCGGGTTCTTTTGGAACGGAATCAAATCCGGTTGCGTTTTTGAAAGCGTCCTGGGCTGTATCGCAATAATCAAGAACCGTCGCCCAACACTCGCCGTCGACCCAAACTCCGTCGGTATGGTATTTCATTGCCATTTCAAGAAGTTGAGGAACAAGAAGCTTGTCTTTATAATCGCCGAATACGGAAGTCCTTTCTTGGGAGACGTTTCCATTAGCGTCTACGACGGCCCATTCCGGATGGCGCGCAACGGCTTCATCATCCCAGACGCCGCAATAATGCGCGTAAAGAGCCACGCCGTTTTTCGCCGTAACATAACGCCAAATTCTCAAAGAATCTTTAACGACTCCCGGCGCGGGATTGCCGACTTTCGTGGGATAGCTGGTTAAGCCGGGAAGTCCCTTGCTGTCAACCTGGATAAAATCTGGATGAAGCGCGTCGATAACTTCCTGAACCATTTCAGGCGTGGTCGACTCGCCAATATTGGGGACGTCCTTGCCTGCGTGAAAATCAAAATGAACGCCGACAAACGATTCCGCTCGTTTAAGGCGCGGGGGAAAAATTTCCTTTAAACGGTCAAACGTGGAATCGTCCCACTCGACAAGCTCGACGTCGTATTCGTCGGCGTCTTTTTCGCGAAGAGAATCGACGACCTTTGACCAGGCGCCGTCGTCAAGAGCACTCTGGGTCGCGACGATCGTATCCCCCTGCCTGTCCCAATCGTCGGCGAGGACGCCGACCTCTATCGTCGCGAACGCGCAGAGAGCGACGCAAAGGACGACACGTCTGATCAACATGGCAAAACAGGCGGAGAACCGCATCAATATGTTCCTTTGGTTTGTTTAGTAATCGAATT
Organism: Thermoguttaceae bacterium; assembly: GCA_017550965.1. Lineage (GTDB taxonomy): Bacteria > Planctomycetota > Planctomycetia > Pirellulales > Thermoguttaceae > RUG369. The sequence continues at coordinate 13,649 of JAFZNK010000050.1, read as the reverse complement.
GGTTAATCAGCGTTAAACCAGCGTTCAGACCGACGGCCGTTCGCAAAACACGCAATCGGACGGACGTCGCAACCCAGTGTTCCGATTAGTTCCTTATTCCACGACGACGATTTCATAAACAGGTATCGAGGGAATGATAAATTTTGCTTGGTTATTTTCCCAGGAAAAATCAAGTTCAACGCCGGAAGGTTCTAAACGGATTTTTTCCGGCTTAGATTCGAGATTTAGCGTTGTTTCAACGTTTTCGACAGGATCGATCGATTTAATAACAGCCTCCTGTTCGTGAGGTCCCGACACGTTGACCAAATGAACGCAAAGTCGTCCGTCCTGCGCTCTACGTACAGAAACGTCGAGCGGTTGTTTTTGAGAGAACTGAACGATCGGCGCCGGAAAAGCGGTCGCTAACGCCTTTTCGAGGTAAGCGTTAAAAGTGGGGCCGTTCTCGTCGACAAACTCTTGCGGAGTATCAACGGGAGTCGGATAAACGACAATCTTTCCCTCGCCGTATTGGTAGACGTCGAGGAACCAAATAGAATCGGTATTCTCCGACGAAATTTTTTCGGCCTTTTCGAGTAACGGTTTGAGTTCTTCAAGGGGTTCGTTTCCAATAGAAACAACGGAACCTCCATTTTTAACGTAACTTTCCACCTTCTCTTTCAGTTCGTCCGACCAAAGACCTCCGCGAGAAAAAACTACGGTTTTTGCCGATTCGATATTTTTGACAAGCGTTTCGTCGATTTGAATATCGACGGCGTAATTGAGTTCGAGTATTCGCTTCAGAATAGCGCGCTGCTCTGTAATCATTGGGAAAAGACTATCCCAGAAACGATTAACACTTTTGTAATGTTGCTTTGTTGGACAGAACAAGGCAATTTGCGGAACTTCGGTTGAATGTTGACAGAGACTTTGACGCTCGCGACAGAATTTCAGAGCTTCCGCCACAGGCGGGAGTTTCGTAAGATTAACCGCTCCGTCCGGGTCTTGCGTTATGTACGCTTGAAAGCCGCCTCCCTGAGCAAGAACGCAGGCCGCCTCGCGTGAAATTTGAACGCCGGTCTTGGGCGTCCAATTTCCTTCGGGCGCTCTTGCAAAACTCCATGCCATAAGATCCCAAGGTACGTTTTGAGTCATCATTAGGCGCGACGAATATCGAGCGGCTGTTACCGAATCGTTAGGCGAATAATCTCCGGAGATAAAGTCGACGTCCGCGCAAACAGGTTCGGGCATATGATCGGTAAACGCCCAGTTGCTTGCTATCTGGAAATTAGGGGCTTTCTCTTTAACCTGTTGAACATAGTCAATGAGATATTGTCGAAACGCTTCCCTACAGAAATCGCACCATTCAAACCAACCGTCTTGTTTGGGTTCTTTTGGAACGGCGTCATATCCGGTTGCGTTTTTGAAAGCGTCTTGGGCTACGTCGCAATAATCAAGAAGCGTCGCCCAACACTCGCCGTCGACCCAAACTCCGTCGGTATGGTATTTCATTGCCATTTCAAGAAGTTGAGGAACTAGAAGCTTGTCTTTATAATCGCCGAATACCGAAGTCCTTTCTTGGGAGACGTTTCCATTAGCGTCAACAACGGCCCATTCCGGATGGCGCGCGACGGCTTCGTTGTCCCAAACGCCGGAATAATGCGTGTAGAGAGCCACGCCGTTTTTCGCCGTAACATAACGCCAGATTCTCAAGGAATCCTTGACGACTCCCGGCGCGGGATTGCCGACTTTTGTGGGGTAGCTGGTCAAGCCGGGATGGCCCTTGCTGTCGACCTGGATAAAATCCGGATGGAGCGCGTCAATAATTTCCTGAACCATTTCAGGAGTGGTCGACTCGCCAATATTGGGGACGTCCTTGCCCGCGTGAAAATCGAAATGAACGCCGACAAACGAATCCGCCCGTTTAAGGCGCGGGGGAAAATTTGTTCTGGTTCTGACTCTTGGGGAAGAATCGTTCTCTTGCCCTGAAACAAACGTTTGTCCAAAGACAAGCGCCGCCGCCATAACGAGAACGAAACGCCAACATTTACCTGCTGTTTTTATCGACATTGCGCAAAGACGTCCTTCAAAGATGAATCAATCGGCGTCGACCTGAAGTCGACGCCTTCGATGAACGACCAAAAAGGACTTGAACCAAAAGTCTTGCGACTCTCTCTAGAACAAGTCCTTCTTTTAACGTTAACGTCGCGGCGTTAAATCGTATACGCCGACGAACTATTTCTTAATCTCAAACGGAGTGGCGGGAAGTCCCTCGGAACTGTAAAGATTGCAGTTCTCCGGAAACATTTGCCACGCGTAACGAACGGCGGTCGGATCTACGCCTTCAGCGGAAACAACGACCTTGTTGGGGGCGACGATTTCAGCCTTCGCCCAGACAAATTTTCCGTCCGCGCCCGCGATCGCAAAGCGATTTAACTGGTCCCCGGTCTTTTCGAAGGTTCGATCGTTAAGTTTACCGGCAACAAGACCTTCGCCGACGTGGTTGAACGTCAAGGCAACTTTGCCGTCGGCAAAATCCGCAGTCGCGACCATAGGCGAGCAACATTCGACGTTTTTGCCATAAGCGTTCGCTAACGCCCAAAGGGCCAGACGATTGCCGACAATCCACTTGTTGCGCGGGTGAATGTCTTTAATCTCGCCTGCGTCGATAATGACCGCTTGACCCGTATTCGCAACTTCCATGCACATCGTTTGGCCGTTGCGCAGATATGGCCAATCGCCCGTGTCGTTAGGATCGTCTTTCGGATCAGTGAAGGGCGCGAGTTGAACCCAATAGAAGGGGAAGTCGCCGTTTTCGAATATTTTACGCCATTCACGAATCATCGCCTTTTGCTTGTAATAGTAGAACTCGTGTTCCCCGGCGTTTGTGCAACCTTGATACCAGATCGCGCCTCGGAAATTATATCCCTTCCAGGGGGCAAGCATCGCGTTATACATGCCGCCGCACTTGTCCCAATCTTTGGCTTCCGGACGGGCCGCGATGAGTTTTTGACCAACTTCGACCGTTTCGGGAACTTGATTCCAACCAGCGTCTGGAATCCAGCTATTGATATTCGAACCGCCCCAATTGGAATCAATGAGCCCTACGGGAACGTTTAACTCGTTGTAAAGACGAAGGGCGAAATGAAAACCGCAAGCGGTGCAATTCGCTTGAACGCCGTCTTTGCAGACTTTCCATCCTTCGGTCGCGACGTCTTTAAGTTCTTCTTCCGTAATAACATGGTTAGGTCGATTGAAACGAATAAAGCTGTAGTCGCCGCTAATTTCTTCTTCCGTGCACGCAAGACGAGGCTGTCCCCAGGAATTCAGCGGCATTTCCATGTTCGACTGACCGCTGCAAATCCAGACTTCGCCGACGAGAATGTTCGTAAACGTAATCGTATTTTTGCCTTTAACGACAAGATCTTTTCCTTCGAAACTTGCTTCCTGAGACGGCAAGGAGACTTTCCAGTTTCCGTGTTCGCAGGCGGTCGTCGTCGCGGACATGCCGTTAAACGAGACGGTAACTTCTTCGCCGGGATCGGCCCAGCCCCAGACGCAAATCGGCTTTTCGCGTTGGAACACGCCGTTGTCCGAAAAACATTTAGGAAGCGATACGTCCGCGCGTGCGGACGCGGCGATCGTCGTCAAGGCGACGGCGGCGACCAATAACGTAAACAACGATTTTTTCATTGAAAACTCTACCTGTGTTTGGGGTAAAAAACAGTGAACGGAACGCCCAGGGAGGGAACGTTTCGTTCGGGAAAACGCTTGATCTTCCACTCGGCGCATCTGACGAGACGCCATACAAAAAACCAAGCGACGCTAATTGTTGCTGTTAAAATCGACGTTCTCGCCGAGCAAAAATTTCTGGAAGGAAGCGCTTTCATGCGCAAGTTGACGCGCTTTCCTGCGATCAAAACAATCTTCTTGCATTTCGGACTCCGAAGTTGCGGCCCGACGACGCGCCTCGCAAATCATATACGGCAGTTCGCGCTCCATATAACGTTCATACCAAGGAAAAGGAGGCGCGTCGACGTTGTGCCACCAACCGGGCGGCGTTATGCCTGAATTCACGTTGAGGAGTCGAGCGAACGCCTCGCGAAAAAACTCCGACGCTTGTTCGTCCGTGTAGGAGCCAATACGTTTGCCAGCTTCGGCGACAACGCCGCCGACCAAAGTCTCAAATCGGAAAACAAACGCCCAATAGCGTTCTTCATAATCATATCCGGATAAATACGTTAAAAACATCGTATATGCTGTCGGTTAATCGCAAAAGCTGCAAAATACGCGTTCGTCTATCTCCGTCAACGCTTGCCCCTGACGGGGATATGCCGTCGTTACCAACACTACGCAAGAGTATATAGGACGACGAAAACGATTGCAAGGATTTTTTCGAAATCTTCAAACTTTATTTTTCCATAGCGTCCGACACGTTCGGTTCGATTGTCTGACGCTTGACGGTGAACGTCGCGTTTCTATAATGGACGACGTTTGAAAGGAACGTCCCATGATCTGTTTGAAGATTTCCGGAATGACTTGCGCCGCGTGCTCCGCACGTGTCGAAAGGGCGTTGAAAAACGTTCCAAACGTCGATTCGGTCGTCGTCAATCTTCTGACAAATTCTGCGAGAATAGAAGGTTTTGCCGACGTCAGCGCGCTCGTTGACGCAGTTCGCAGCGCCGGATACGACGCGCAGGACGTTAATGAAACTGTGCGCCAAGGCGCGTCGACTTCAAACGCAACCTCAGCCCCTCAACTGTTTTGGACGCCGGCGCTTCTGTCGTCGATAGTTCTTCTACTTGCTCTGTTCTACGTTGCGACGGGCGCGGCAATGCTACGATTTCCAATACCGCGCGTTTGGGCCAACCCCGGCGCGCTTGGAATAATCCAGTTGCTTCTCGCAAGCGTCTGCATGTTTGTGAATCGCCGATTCTTTATCGACGGCGTCGCAAGCATGATCCGTCTTGCCCCGAATATGGACGCGTTGGTCGCGCTCGGGTCAGGAGTTTCCTTTCTATATAGTTTCGCCGTTCTTATCGCGGTCGTCGACGCGTACGCCGTCGGAGAATCCTCGCGGGCGCTTGAACTTGGCGGAAACTACTATTTCGAATCTGCGGCGGCGATTCTCGTGTTTATCGGGATCGGCAAAAGGTTAGAAGAGCGGGCTAAGGGTAAGACGACTTCCGCGCTCGACGCGCTGGCAAAACTAGTCCCAGACAAAGCATGCGTCGTAAGAAACGACGTCGAAATTGAGATTGACGCAAACGACGTCAAACGCGACGAAGTCTTTCTCGTTCGACCGGGCGGACGCGTTCCTGTTGACGGAATTGTGCTTGAGGGGTTTAGCGCGATTGACGAATCTGCGCTCACAGGAGAAAGCGCGCCGATAGATAAATTGCCAGACTCTCGCGTTTTTGCCGGAACTCTTAACTCTTTTGGTTTTCTTCGATGTCGAGCTTCGAAAGTAGGTTCCGAAACGACGTTGGCTCAAATATGTCGCCTTACAAGCGACGCGGCGGTAAGCAAAGCGCCAGTTGCCAGACTTGCCGATAAAATAGCGGGCGTTTTCGTTCCGTCGGTCGTCGCGTTCGCCGTATTAACTGTCGTCGTATGGCTAGTTCTTGGCAAAAGTTGGGACTTCGCTCTCGTACGCGGAATAACCGTATTGACGATTAGCTGTCCATGCGCGTTGGGGTTGGCGACGCCCGCCTCGATTATGGTTGGCATGGGCGTCGGCACAAAAAGAGGATTACTGTTCAAAACCGCAGAAGCTCTCGAATATTCCGGAAAAGCCAAAACGATCGTTTTAGATAAAACCGGCGTAATTACCACCGGACGCCCTGTCGTTTCCAGTTGGACGCTTGCCGAAGGCGTCGACGAACAGGAATTCCTGGCAATTGTGGGCGCGCTAGAATCGAAAAGCGAACATCCGTTAGCGCAGGCGGCGTTACAATTCGTTCGAGATCGTGGAGTCGACGTCCTTTCCAACGCGCTGGAGGCGCTTCAAATCGCGCCCGGAGCCGGCGTTTGCGGACTTATTGACGGCGAGCGCGTCCTCGGAGGCAAACTAGACTATCTTCGACAAACGATTAACGTTCCAGACGAAATAATCGAAACAACTCGATCGTGGTCGGAACGCGGCGAAACAACGCTCTTTTTCGCACACGGCAGTCGGCTTCTGGGCGCATTAGGAGCGGCGGACGCGCTCAAAGAAGACTCTGTGCGCGCGATCAACGCTATGAAAAAGCTCGTCGACGAAGTTGTCATGCTGACGGGCGATTCGAAACAAGTCGCTGAAACAATCGGAAAGCGGACGGGTATCGAACAAATCGTAGCCGACGTTCTGCCGGACGGCAAAGAACAAACAATCCGAGAACTGGCGCGGCGAGGCAGAGTCGTCTTTGTTGGGGACGGCGTTAACGACGCGCCGGCGCTTGCAAGAGCGGACGTCGGAATCGCCGCAGGAGCCGGAACCGACGTCGCTATCGACGCGGCAGACGTCGTATTGACCTCAAATCGACTCGACGACGTTTGCGCCGCCGTTCGGCTTGGTCGCGCTACTTTGCGAAACATTCGCGAGAATTTGTTCTGGGCGTTTTGCTATAATGTTGTCGGCGTTCCTTTTGCCGCCGGATTTCTGACGCCTCTGTTCGGTTGGACGTTTTCGCCCGCATTTGGCGCGTTGGCGATGAGTTTATCGAGTTTCTGCGTTGTCTCGAACGCGTTGCGGCTGAACTACGTCAAACTTGACGGCAAAAGCGCCAAGGAAAAAAATGCTTGCCCCGTTGAAGAAGGGAAATATGAAGAAATGAAAAAGACGATGATCGTTAAAGGAATGATGTGCGGACATTGCGAGGCGCGCGTCAAAAAGACGTTGGAAGCGCTTCCGTTCGTTATCGAAGCGCTCGTCGATCACACGAAGGGAACAGCGATTGTTACTCTTAACGCGGCGCCAGAGAACGTCGACGACGTCTTGACAAAGACAGTTGTTGAACAAGGATACGACGTGATCTCAATTGCGTGACGATGAAAGAATTCGTCCTCATTTCGCCACGCTTTTGGAATTGATGTTAAACATGCGCGAAACGCCGAGCGTCGTCATAATCCAGACGGCTCTCAACGCCTCTTTCCGATTAATTTTAGAGACGCCGCGCCGACGATCGACGAAAATAATCGGTATTTCCGCAAACTTAGCGCCAACAAGCTTTAAACGATAGAGCGTTTCTTCAAAAAAAGAATATCCCTGGGAAACGAATTGATCGAAATTCAGTTTTTTCAACGTTTCGACGCGGTAACAGCGAAACGCGCCGCTATTGTCGCGCGTCTTCAAGCCGAGCGTCAAGCGCGCAAAATAATTGACGCACCGACTCATTATTCTGCGCTTGAGAGGCCAGTCAGGGACGTCGCCGCCGGGAACATAGCGCGATCCAATCACAACGTCGACAGGGGAGTCCAACGAATCAAACCGATCGAGGAGCCTGGGGACGTCTTCGACCGGATGACTGAAATCGGCGTCCATATTAACGACGCGCCGATAGTCGTTTTCTATCGCATATTTCAGCGCGCGGACGACGGCGGTCCCAAGTCCGCGCTCGTTCGTTCGGATAATCGTCTTGATTTTCGAATCGCGTTTGCCGGCTTCAAGCGCCCATCTTCCCGTCCCGTCAGGAGAATTGTCGTCGACGACAAGGATATCGGCGTCAGGAACCAGCGATCTGAGACGTTCGATCATCAAAGGCAGGTTGTCGATTTCGTCGTAGGTCGCAAGAGCAATAAGAACGTCGTGTTGAGACATGGTCGGTTTTGTCATGAGTTATTTTTCGGCGCTCTTAACGTTCTCAGGCGGTTTAACTCCACGCGTTTTCTCGTAGATTTCTCTCATAAACGCCACGTATTCCTGGTCGAGTTCTTCAAACTGCTTACCAGTAAGACGTTCGAGCGAGTCGGGAGCGTCGGTTCCCTGATAAATCGCATAGAGATAACGAACAAAAGCGTCGCAGTATTTTCCTTTGTCGTAAAACATCAGAAAAAAGGCTGTTCCCGCCGCCTGCGAATACAACAGGTTCAAATCGTCATACGCCTGAAACGCTTTGCGCGACATACCCGCGAATTCACGAAGGGGAATGTACGACTTGTCAACAAAAAGGGAATCCAGCGCGTCTTCAATTCGGAACACGTTCCGGCAGCCCCCCATTTCCGCCAGGTTTTTCGTCGAATCGACGTCGAACGTCTCCGCCGTAATAGCAATTCCTTCGCAAGCCCAAAAATTTGCGCGTATCGCCAATTTAGAATTGTCAAATTTGGCGTTTGCTGAATTGGGAATATTGCATTCGCTAAAAAGTTGGTGAGTCGCTTCGTGCGCAAGCATCGGAAAGAGCTCGAACGCGTCGTCGACGTCGTTGGGATCCGGCTCGTAGACAAAAATGCAACGCAGGTCGGGGAAATACCCGCCAACGCTCACAGCCGCGTTACGGTCATGTTTGCGTAGTTCCCGAACATACTCGGCGCGATTTCTGTACAAGATGACTTTATGTCTTTTGGAGACGATCGCGTTTCCGGTATACAAACGCGACGTCCACTGATTCTCGTTGGCGATAAATGGGTAGAAGAGTCGACTCCATGCCTGATAATACGATTCTAAAAAACGTCCGATTTCAACGCCGCGTTCCAGAGAAACGCGCGAAAGAATCGAAAAATGTTCCGTCTCGACTTCCCAGCCCGACGAACTTGCGACGGTTTTCTTTTCTTCTTCTTCGCGCGAAATCCACTGATTGCGGTAGTAGCGTTCCCCAGCGCGGTATCTTTCGACGTGATCTTCAAGTATCCATCCGAACGTTGGATCGTCGACGTATCCTTTATCCAGTTTTTTAATCTCCCACTGAGAGCGCCATTCGTCGTTATAGAGCGAATAGCCTAAGAACCTTCGCGCGCGCTCGTGATCAGGATTGACGTAAAGGGTCTGCAAAACGCACGCGACAACGTCAAACCCTTTTTTTTTCGATCCTTGACGTTCGGCGACGGCAAACGTTTCGTCTGCGTAACGTTCCTGGAGTCTTTTCAGCGCGGCAAACCAACTCTGTTGTTCTTTCGACGCGTCGTGCGGAAGTTTTTCCAGCTGTTTCTTACGCGAGAGAAGGGGAACGGTAAAAAAATACTCTTTTTCGGAATAAATTTTGGAACGCGTAACTTTCGCTTCGAGCGTCATGCCTCGTTCTTCGCATTTTTTTGCAAGGTTTTCGAGTTTTTGCTGATACTCGTTAAAGATTTCAACGCTCGATCGGTCTGTCTTTTCGACTTTTGTCGCCGCTTTTACGGGAACGGACGCATCCGGCGTTTTCGACTCGGCGACGTCTTGAGAAAACAACTCGTTTCCCAAGGCTACTCCAAAAGCGCAAACTAACAAGAGAAGCGCTCGAAAAAACGTCGACGTATGGCAACGAGGCGTCATATTGAAAACTCCGGACAAGGCGAACTGAACGTTCGGCGTAAAACGCGGCAAAACGACGAGATCCCCTCGTACGTTTTGCCGCCCCGAAACTTGCGGTTAAATCCTGAGTTCATTATAGGAAAAAACCTTAACGAACGCAAGACTTAAGATAGAACCGCTACTTTTTCACGACCTCGTAGGAGAAAACTTTGGAAGAATCGAGCGACAATTTCAACGCGTTGTTTTTTGAAGAAATTACATATCGGTTCAACTCGCTCCCTTGTCGATCGCGTTCGACAACGTCGAACGAACCGGACGCGAAAAACGCGGTTTTTAATTCAACGTCGAACGCAGGTTCGTCCGGAAGGGGCGTAACGACAACCGAAGAGTTTGACTGACATTCCAGTCGGAAACCGCCCTTCGTTTTGCAAATTCCGAAATCGGTTGGTTCGAAGTTCGGAACAAGTCTCAAGTCGACCCCGTATAATTCGGGAGTAGGTTCAAACGTTAGTTTACGATCTTTGCCGCTTCCTTCAACGATAATCGAACCAAGTCGATATCGGGAATCAGATGTTCCAGAACCGAGCAACGGCAGACGCCGCCCCGTCTTACCCGCGTCGTAAAGACCGCAAAGAAGATTGTAATAACCGGCGGGTAAGTCTTTTGGAACATTCACGACAACGGAGCCGTCGAAAAGTTTCATTTCGCGCCCATTCCATTGATCGCTCGGTTTGTTTGGATAATTCAAGGGCAAGACATACAACTCCGGCTTATCGTTCCACCACGTTTTTGGACGTTCCAGATGAAGGAACGGAGTGAACGGCTCGTCGGTCGGACGAATCGCGTCCCAAACTAACGTCCCCTCGATCGTATCGGCGTCAAGGACTTTTACGTTCTCATACGTCGGACGTATCGGCGTAACCTGGTTGGGAATTGTTTGACGGCCGTTGACAAAGTAATTCCCGCCGTCGACGCGCAGTTCGACGATCTGTTCGCCAATTCGAACAATTCCGCCGTAAGACAAGCCGTCTTTTCCAACCGACCAGAATCCGAAACGCGGTAAAACGACCGGTTTGTTCGAGCCAGGAATCGTCAATCCTTCAACCGTCCAATCGTCAAAACCGCGATTGACGTAAACGTCGACGCCGGAACTCCACGAAATTTTTTGGCGACGAACGCCGTCGCCGACAAATTCAAATCCGACGATATGATTCATCGCAAGCGAACGCGCCAGATTTTGCATTAACCAGTATTTGCGAACGGATCCGCGAATTGACGTCCCAAGGTCGACCATGACGGCATGTCCCGTTAGAGCCTCGGAAGAAAGATAATCGTCGCTTTCTATCCCGCGAAGCGCACGGGAAATTCCGCCCTGATAGCGATCGCTGTATCCAACTCCATGAAGGATAAAACGATCGTGCGTAACGGCGTCCCCCCACGGAACGTATTCGGCGTCTTCGCTTTCGATAACGGTCGAGTAGTTCTCTTGGGTAGGAGTAACGCGACGGAGGATTCCGTCGGCCCCGTCAAGATGTCCCGTTAGCGCGTCGTTGCCCGACTCGCTAACCGTAATCGCGTTACCGTTGAAATTGTCGCGGACATAATCAAAAAATCTGTTCCAATTATCGAGCGTTTCCGCACGGGAATGGAAAACGCCCTGTTTGTCGTAGAAATTGGAGATATGAATTGACGAAAAGACGTCGGTAAAGTACGCCGTCTGCATTAAGTCTTTACGAACCAGTTCCATATTGCGTTTGACATGGGGCCAGATCGCCGTCGGATTAAATCGGTAGCTTTGCGCGTCAGGGCCGGGATTGTACCACGCCTTTTGCGGCAAGCCGTCGGGATTAAAGATTATCTGATCGTAGGAAAAACCGTCCGCGTCAGGATAGTAATCAATGTAATTGTCGTGCAAACCGAACGCAATCCCGACCTGATCGCAGAAATCCTGCGTCGCTTTAAGGTCTTCAAGCGATCCCTGTTCGGTTCTGGGAGGCCAAATATCGGGAAGACGAACGTCGTAACCGTAATGCTGCCAGACGTGCTGGATCAACAGCGCGTCCGTGAGACCGTAGTCGACGAAGTGTTTTATTCGCTCGAGAACGACGGGGTAATTTCCGCCCCAGTAATCGAAGACAAAGCGACCCGCTTTTTTCGGAACAAGCGGCGCGGGGTTCTTATCGTAACCAGGCGCGTATTTCATCGCGCAGTCGAGCGCGCCTTTGTCGCTGGAACGAATGGTCAGACGCGAATCGGGGCAGGTCGTCAGCGTGTAGACGTTTAGGTTGGGATTAACGATGAAAGATTCAAGCGGACGCGTCGTCGCCTGGAGAAAGGAAACGCCGTTGCGAAAATCGAATCCGACATGGCTCGACGCGCAGCCGAATCCATCGCCGTCTTGCGTAAACGGCTTGGTCGGCTCGACGATGCAGTGTCCCTGACCGAAATATACGCGCGAAGCTTTTTCAGACGTCGGACCGAATCGGAGCGAATTGATCTCCACGTTATTCGTCGCGACAAATCGAAACGCCAACCCTCCGCGCGTCTTACCGACAAAACACGCCAAGGCGTTTTCCGGTTCGTCCTGCACGACGACGTTGCCGAGATCGCTTTCGTCGAAATTGGCGTCGTTGGGAAGATCGCCAATAATCTCGGACTTATGCGCGTAGGCAAATTTTCGCGCTGATTCTTCAAGTTCCGCGCCCGGAACGAACGACGCGAAGACGTCGCAAGGCGCAAGCGGTCGATCAAAACCGACGCTTACGCCTTGATACTGCGCGCGAACGCCGTCGATTTGAACGTTCTTCTCTCGCGAACCTATCGTAACGAACCCGTCGCATACGCCAAACGAACCGAGCGTTACAACGGCGTATTGTCCAAAATCAAGGTCAAAGCCCTGCGAGACGTCGTCGATCGCCAAGCCTTCGTCAGGACACGAGGTTCCCTTGTAGAATTGTTTGGGATCGGCGACAAAACGAGCAAAATCCTCAGCGTTCTTTTTACGCAACGCGTCGCGTTCGAATTCCGTTGCGAGCGAAACGTTCTGCGGATCCGCCATAATCGCGACGTCGCCCCAGAAACTGCCGTCGCACGTCGTGTCGCGTTTTGCGCCAGGATCTGTTTCAAACGTGAGAAGAACGGTTTTACCCGCGAATTGGGAAAGATCGACGTTCGCTTCCGACCATGTAACCCCGTCGTATTGTTCGTCCAAAAGAACGTCTTTAACGTTGGGGTCGACGGCGAGCGCTTGCGCGATCGTCTCTCTGGAAACCGCTTCATTGGCTGCCAGAACAGACGCATAAACGCGAAAGACAACCCCGTCGGTCGGAGGTTCCGTCGCGGTTACGTCGCGCATCGCGCGGAAAAAACGCAGTTCAATATTTTCTGCCTCGGGCAATTCGACGGCGAAACGCAGTCCGATAACGCCGGGGCCGCCCGCGTATGGCGGATGAATCGACCAACACGAACGACTTTCGCCTCCACGAGTATACGTCGTCGCGTTGTAGGATCCCTTAGTTTCAGGTTCCGAACCGGACCAGCCAATTGGAAGTTTGTTTAATTCGCCGTCAAAGCGCTTCCAATAAGGCGCGTAATCCGTAACGTTCGATCCGGACAATTTCAAATAAGATTTCTTTTGAAGCGTCAGGACGCGCAATTCTTTCGACTGCGGCATAAATTCTTTTAAATCGGTCGCAAAGACGGGACGTAAGTCGACTTTTTCCGCGACGCCGTCGTCTTCAAAGGAAAAAATCGCGCGAATTGGATAATGCGCGTCTCTATACGCGCCGCGAACGGCAAAAGGAACGTCGCTTTCGAACGTCGAATTCGGTTCGACGACAAAAGAACGTGTAAATGATTCTGGGGCGGCGATTTCCGCGCCGGACCCGTCGTAAAGAAAAACCGACTCGATCGACGAAAATTCCGCGTCGACTTTAATCGCGCGATCCGACGTGTTGACAACGGTTAACGGAGCGCGATAGATTTGTCCCTCAACAGTAAGCGCGTCGAGTTTGGCGATTTCAAACGTAAGGGGACCTCGCGTCTCCTTATGGCAGGTAAACGCCCAAAGAGTCGTCGAACCCCAAACAATTATCGCTACAAGCTCATAGAAGACAAGAGATAAAAACCGCGCCGTTTTATGATGAAGAATGCGCATATTCAATTCGTCTCCGGAGTAATAGTAAATAAGCGAAACGCCGGTTTTTCGTTTGTGCGAGCCCCGGCGCGGTTAAAAGGGACGGGT
>JAFZNK010000049.1 GCA_017550965.1 Thermoguttaceae bacterium | reverse complement strand
GAGGAAGGGATGGGGACGCGGTCATAAACGCAAGCTCCGAAAGGCGTGTGGAAAACGAACAACGCCCCCATTGTACGCTCGGAGGAAACAAAAGCAAGACGCCGAGCGTTATAAACGCGCGGCGTCTTGATCTGGGGGCGAACTCTTCGCCTTCAACGTTTACGCTTTTGGCTATCGGCGCGATAGCGCGCTCCGATTTACGCGTCCTATCTTGAAGCGTTTGTTCGGTGGGACGGCGCGAGATAGGAACGCGCTTTGACCATTGCTAAGCGCGCTAGCCGTTCCTCGCGAGTTACTTTCGCTTGCGCTTTCCGGCGAGCTTACTCTTGCGGGTTTTTACGCTTGCGCTTACTTTGCGAGATTTTTTAGGGGAATTAGATTCCGTTCTCTTGGTAATGCGGCCGTGGTCGAATTTTAGCCCCAGTTCCTTCGAGTACTGCGAAACCATCTCTCTCGTAACGCCTAGCTCGTTTCCGATCTCCTGGAGGGTCATGCGACCTCCCCGTTTGATGATTTCCTTCATTTTCGCAATGCGATTGCGTTTCCTGACGAACATCGGGCTGTTGGAGACGTTGCGTCGAAGAATCTTTTTAATGAGTTCAGGACGTTCCTTTCCTATTTGCTCGAGCGCTTCTCGTTTTTCATCGAGAGTCAAACATAGCCCCATAAAGAGAGCGGTTCGGCTAATCGTTTTAGCGCTTTCAAGCCTTTCAAGAACCTTTTGGTAACGTCGCTTACGAGTAACGTCCTTTACGTTAAGTTCGAAGTATTTCGCGATTCCGAGAACGGTCTCGTAGGGCATATTAAATTCTTCCGCTACTTCTTGGCGCGTTTTGACGCCGAGCGCGCGGCGCACCATTTCGAGCTTTTCGTACTTCTCCTTATATTTCACCGGAATCTTCATTTTGTTACCTTATCGTTGGAAATATTCTTCCATGGCGCGCCTTGTTATTAGGCGCGAGTTCTAAGTTGGGAACGCGCTTCCTTGGAGGAGGGCTCTGAATAAAACGGCGCCATTCGTCCGAACGACGCCACTAGAAGCGTTTCTACAAACGGAAATTTTAGCGTTTAGAGACCAGGTCCGCTCCCGCGCGTAGCGTTGATCTTGTGCGGGGTCAGATCGACTTCTCCTTCGAGGGCGAGCGTAATATTTTTATCGCCGCCTTCTGGAATGGTAACGGCGAGTCCGGAGGAGTTAATATCGCCGTACCTCACGGGCAGTTCGTGCACGACGCTCTGTTCCGGAACCGGCTCTTTGCCCGCGCCTTCGGGATCCGCCGCGCGACGTTTCGATTCTTCGAAGGACATTATGCCTTCCGTACGATCCTTGGAGACGGAGATTATATAATCGCCAGGATAGGCGCCGTCGCCCGGCGCGGACGTCGTCAGTTTAAATTTGCCCGTCGCGTCGGTAACCGCCGTCGCGCTTGCTGACTTCTCGCCAAACGTTTTCGGCGCAAAGATAACCGTCGCGCCCTCGACCGGCGACCCGTTGAGCGTAACGACTCCCTCCGCGTCGACAAGTCCGGCAAGGCGCGAGCCCTTGCACCCGAGGCACGCGGCGCACGCCGCTAAAAGCGCAGCGATCGCTATATGCGCATAAATTCGCATTCTCTTCAACCCCTTTAATGTTGTTTTCCAAAAAGTCGGCGCGCAAACTACGGTTGCGCGCCGAACCGATTGCAATAGCTCGTGGACGCGACGTTCGAATTAAAGCTGTACGTTCGTCTCGCCGCAACTCATCGTTCCAAGCGCGCCCCAAACGCCAAACGTCGACTGACCAGTCTGCGAACCCCAGTACTTATACCAGCCCGCTAGACCGCTCGTACCTGCCGTTTCGCAGTTAATCGTGTCGCTAATAAAACGAACGCTGCCGTCAAACAAACCGGCGTTTACGCCGCCGGAGTGATTGCTCGTCGGAGGCAAATACGTCGCTTCCTTGAGGTTGGGATTGCCCGTGCACGTCGGCGCGTTCGGAGGCAGAACCGTCTGGAAGAAGGCAGCGTTCCACG
>JAFZNK010000048.1 GCA_017550965.1 Thermoguttaceae bacterium | reverse complement strand
GCATTCGCGACCGGGAAAAGTCGACGTATCTACGGTCGCGCCATGTTCAAGGAGGACTTCCAACGCGGTAAAATCAAATTTCTGCGCGGCGGTTGAAACGGGATTGTACTTGCCGTTTCGCGACGTAAAGTTTACGTTCGCGTCATGACTGACGAGAAGCTTGATCGTGTCTAAATCGAGGTATTCCCCGGCTTCGGCAGTTGGGTTTCTCAATCGTAGCGCGAGCAAGAGGGGCGATTCCTCGCCGATTTCCTTCGCGCTAGCGCCGTGTTCCAAGAGCAGACGCGGGTAATTCTTAAAGAAACTGCGGTCTTCGATATGGTAATTGGACCACATGAGCGCGACGTATAGCAACGACGAATCCTTAATGATCGAATCGCATACAACGTCATAATCGAATAGCAAAATGGCGTTCTGATTGGCGCCTCCGTCGAGAAGCTCTTTAAAAACGTCTTCGCCGCAGAAGAAAGACCAAAAAAGAAGCGGCATGACGCCTGTGTTAAGGGTTTCGGGTTTGTATCCTGATTGAATGAGCTTCCGTACCTTTTGTGGATTTCGGCTTTGAATAGCGCGGCATAATTTCAACATTCTCGCGTCAGTAAAGAATTTGTCCGCCTTCCATACAGAAGAGTAAATATCGTTGATCGCGTCTTCACGGTAGTCGTCGTCGCCGTTAAGGAATCTCGAAAGGAATATTCGCCCCTCTGGTTCGTCCACTTGTGAAACAATAACCGGTTTAACAGACCGACCCCTTAAAGCGCGCGCTAAGGCGTTGGGTCTTAACAGGGCAATCGTGACTCCTACGAATACTAGAAGAACCGCCAGTAGCACAACTATCACAATAACATTTGAACGTTTCATATCGTCAGGACTTCTTTCTTTTCAAATTGTATTCGCATAATGAAGGCGTATATTAACGTCGACCATACCAAAACGCGTTGCAAAACGAAAGGGAGCGATAAGGCGCTGTTGATAGTAATCAGTAGTGAGCGATCCATATCTTATGATCTATCTAACCATTGGTTGTACCGGCGAATATATATCGAAATATTATTCGGAAGGCGTCTCTTGAATCGTCGCTCCATCAAAACCAACGCCCTGGCGCAACAATACTCTCTCGTATTGCCGAACAGAGCTAAAGCTCTCTTCACGTCTTGTACGCCAAAACTCCTCTAGATTTTTCAAAGAAGCATCGTTGGGGTAGCGTTGCAAAAGTTCTTGAGTTTCCTCCCAATTCCTCCTTATAGAAGGAACGCCATATTTTAAAGCGTCCTTAACTTGACTGTGAAGAGCAAGTCCAACGTTAGTATTCAGATCGCAAAAGTAGCCGCTTTTCAATATATATGGCGACTCTTCCTCGTCTTCTCGGTAGTTTACAGGAGGATCGAATGACGCAACGGTTCCAACGCCTCGTTGAACGTCATAGCCAGACGCTATTAGTTGTCGGATTTGCGAGTACTGATCGTTAGTGTGAAAACATTGACTTGTTAAAATAAGCGATCTCGATCGATTATAGTTCGGATCAGCGCCATATTTCAACATAAGTTTGACTAGGTCTCGAAATCGGTGCGTCGATTCTTCAACTTCATAGTATGAAAGATAGGTCAAAGTCGCCAGAAAGCTCTTGTTCTCTATCCAATTACTCGATTCTCCATAGCCTGCAAAGAGTATTCGGTAATTAGATTCCACGATAAAATCAGGAGAAGCGCCATTTTGGAGTAAAAGCTCGATCTGGTTAAATTC
>JAFZNK010000047.1 GCA_017550965.1 Thermoguttaceae bacterium | reverse complement strand
GGTTTGTTACCCCGGCGCGGAACCCGTCGATCAGGCTTTGGATCGCCTGGGGTTGATCTCCCGACGGTTCGAACGGTTTGCACAATTCAAACATTCGCAATCCTTTTACGCTTGTTTCTTCCGAAAACTCCGCCGATCAAAGCGTTTCCCAACGTCGCGCCGCAGCCGAGCGTTTGACGACGTCGAGCGCGTCCTGAATTCGAAGCGCCTGTTCGATATCCGCGCCGTAAGAACGCCCGTCCGCGATCGAACGATAGAACGTCGCCAGCGACGCGACGTGCGCGCGAACCCAGCCGGTCGCCGATTTCGGAGACGGGAACTCGCTTTCGGGCTTGGCGTAACGCCCCCCGCACGCGACGTTGAGCCAGCCGGAGTTTCCGCCGTTGACGCCGCTTTCGGCGGTCGCGTCGAAGAATTCCAGATAGTGCGAATTCATGAGGCTGAATCGCAGAGACCCGCGCGTTCCGTTGATTTCGAGCTTGAGATCGTCTTCCGCGCCGTGCGTAAGTTTCGTCGCTTCGATAACGCCCGTGATTGCGGCGGGGTTCGACGGATCCGCAACGGCCAGCGGCAGGCGTTCGGACGCCTCGTCGCCGACGTTCGCCGGATGTTCAAAAACCCGCGACGTCGGGAGGTTGGGGACTGTCTTTGCGCCCGCGACGACGTCCAGGCCTCTTGTGAGGAACGTAACGGAGTCTTCCGCCATGACGGGACGCGTCGGGACGTCGTCGAACGTTTCGCCCTGTTGAAGCGGACGCGTAAGTCGCGTCGGACAAAGCGTCGTCGACTGCGCCATAAGTTCCGCGGGCAGCCCGACAAGATAGTCGATTAAGTCGAGAAGATGGGACGCGAGATCGAGAATCGAGCCGCCCCCGACTTCGTGCTTCCACCGAAACGGAGCGGTTGGCGAGAGCATGCTCGAATGATAGTATCCGAGCCGATACTGAATGATTTGCCCAAGTTTTCCCGCTTCGATCAGTTCTTTGGCGCGACGTATCGCCGTGAACCCGCGCATATGAAACGCCGTCGCGGTCGTCCCCCGATAGAGCGGCTTGCCGTCGTCGCCGCGTTTGGCGAGTTCTTCGCGCAAAACCTTCGCTTCCTGGGCGTTGGCGACGACCGGTTTTTCGCAATAAATATGCTTGTTGGCGCGAATCGCCGCGAGTAGCGCGGGCAGGTGCCGATCGTTGGGCGAACACACGTGAACGACGTCGATTTCCGGCGACGCGATCAATTTTCGAAAATCGTCGGTCGACCATGCGCAGCCGATCGTTTCCTGGGCGCGACGCGCCGATTCCGGATTCGACGTCGCGACGGCGACGATCTTGCCCGTCGCGTCAAGATCGGGCGCGTAGTACGGAAGCGTCGCGTATCCGTACGCGTGAACTTTGCCGATCATGCCGAACCCGATTAAACCGACCCCAAGCGTTTTTTTCATGTCAACCGTCCTGCTTAAAAAAGAATCGCCCAAAAAAAAAGAGCTTCGAAAGACATATCGAAACTCTTTAAGTGGGCGCACATGGATTCGGACCATGGACCTCAGCCTTATCAGGGCTGCGCTCTAACCAAACTGAGCTACGCGCCCAACGACGTTAGGGATTCTAATCGAAAACGTTTTTTTGACAAGGGGTTTTTTTATTTTTTGAGAGCGACGCGATTTTGACGTCGCGTTTATTCGTCGCGTCAACCGCCGCGTCTGCCTCCGCCGCCTTGTCGGGCGCCCCCCGCGTTTTGATTGCGTCCGCCCTGTCGCGCGCCGCCGGCGTTTTGGTCGCTTCCGTCGTTTTGCCGAGATTGCGCCGCGGGACTGATCGGCTGCGGATTCGCTCGCGGAAACAGCGGTTCCGGCTCTTCGACGTCGTCCTCGTCGTCCGCGGTTGCGTACGTTTCCATGCCGAGGTCTTCGCGCATCTCGTTGTAACGAGTCAGACGCCGCTCCCACCCTTCGCGCAACGTGTTTAAGAGCTCTTGTCGACGCGACGATCCCGACTGGTCCGGTTCGGACGACGCGACGACTCCGGACCCGCCGCCGGAGGATTCGCCCAAGTCGACGTTCGACTCGTAAGCCGAGTTGCGGCGCCCCGAATTTGTCGCGACGGTCGCGGCGTTCGACGCCGCGTCGACCGCGTCAAACGCGCTCGCGCTATAACCGCTTCCGCCATAGTCGTCCCAGCCGACGTCGACTCCGCCAAACGGAGTCGCGCCGGGCATGGAATTCCTCGGCGTTTGGGCGTTGGGAATCGCGGAATTGGCCGCGTCGATCGCGGCGAAAGGATCGGCGGGCGGTTCGTCGGCGCCGTTTCTCGACGTATATCCCGACGTTCGGGGCTGTTCGATCTCAAAGAGATCCGTACTAAGCCGCGTCGCGTTGTAATCGTTTGCGTTATAGTTCTGATTCGACGATCCGGACGTCAGTCCTCCCAGCAGTACGGCGGGGCTAAATCCTTTGCCGAGCGTCGTTAAGTCTTTATAGAACACCTGACGCGGAGGGATCGTCGTGCCGTCGACGACGACTTCGGCGCGCGCCGTTTCGTCGGATCCGTCGAGGAAGCCGATAATTTGGCCGCGATAGACGTCCCCGCGCGCGGTCGTCTTGTCGTAGAGTCGGCGCATCGTTTCAAGGTTGACGACCCCTTTGGCGTAGAGCCACGAGGCGTGTCGGAAGTCTTTGGGAAGCGCTCTTGTCGGGTCGGGACGGCGGTCGATGATCGTTTGAACGTCGGACGTCGTCAAGCCCGGTATCGCCGACAAAACGACGCGCGGCGCCGCGTTGATATTGACGCGCCCGACGATCGTCGTGGACGCGCTGGTCGAACAGAAATCGAGGAACTTGAAGAGCGTTTCGATATTTTGCGCGTTGGTCGAATCGCGAATCGGGGAGTCGTAGACGACGTTTCCGACGACGACGCGCGCCCCGACGACGTCGAGCGGCGTTTTTAACGTCGTCGTCGCGGCGGTTTCGTAGTCGAGTTGCGCGGACGCGAGCGTGCCTTGCGTCAATTCCGTTCCGTCCGCCGCGACGTTGTTTTGAGCGGCGCCGCGAGCGTTTCCTCGCGCGGCGCCTTGAGCGTACCCCGACGTTCGACGCGCGCCCTGCGCGTTTCCTCGCGCTCCGCCGCGCGCGCCGGGCGCGGAACTCGCCGCCTCGGTCGTTTGCGGCCCGTATTGGCGATAGAGAACGACGAACTTCGCAAGATCGTCTCCGACGCGCGACTGAAGCTCCTGATAGAGGAACTGCAAATTGTCGCCGTTAAGGTCGACGCGCGCTTCGCCCGAGGGATCGACGTCTTTTTCCGCGCTGAAAACGGTTAGCAGCTCTTTCCAGGGGACCGATTCGGACGACGCGTCGTTTCGCGGCGCGAGCCCTCCGATCGAAGAAAGCGATCCGCCGAGCGACTGTTCTTCCTCCGACTGGATTTTGTCGGCGTTGTAGGTGAAGTTTTCGTCGGAACCGTACAGTTGCGATCTCGTGACGCCGCGCGCCAGCAGGATTTCTTCCAGAAAGACGGGGACGGCGTTTCTCGGACTGTACGGGAGTTTCTTATTGGAGTAATACGCCGCTTCGGCGCCGTTGGAGCGCGCGGTTTCGTCGGGGTCGATCCAGTCGAGAATCGAGTCGGCGGCGGTCGGGGTCATGCCGGGCAGCTTTAAGAGCGCGTTGCGGCCCGCGCCGGGCGTTTCGTTTTCCCAAGCTAAAGCCGCTTCAAGATTTAAGCGCGTCGATTCGTCGACGAGCCCGTAACGAATCCCTTCGATTTTCGTATCGGTCAGTTCCGGGGAGACGACGGTGAATCGCGAAGAGTCTTCGCCCCCTTCGTCGATCGTCAGCAACGGCGCGGCGCAGAAGTAGTTGGGATTGTCGTACAGGCCCCCGAACCGCTCGCGTTCTTCCTGGCTCGCTTCGATCGCGCCGATTAAGAAGACGACCGCCGAACGGTCGACGCCTTTGACAAGCGAATCGAGTCCGCGCGTTTCGGTCGCTTCGCGCTCGGTCTTCATGAGTAGCAACAACGCCGCCCCGCTGAGCGTTAACGTCGCGATCACGAGCGTTACGATCAGGAGCATAATACCGCGTCTTGCGTCGCGACGCGATAATCGAGCGGTAAGCGACAGGGAGTTGGTCATACGATTTTTGGCGACGCGCGAGGCGTCAGTCGATATACGCGCGTCTCAACGCCGATAATTTGTGCAACGTTGATTTCGGTTTGGCTTTTTCGTCAAATAGGCCCGACGTTGGAAAACGGTCGCGATCTCGCGGATTGTAGTCGACGAGAACGTTTCTGTCGTCGGCAAGTTCGAATCCCTGTTCGTCGTCGTCGTCCAGATTGATCTCGTCGACGAGGGATCGTCTTCTGATAAAGGGGTTGGGCTGGGAGTCAGGGTCGCCGGTCAAATACGCGTCCGGCGCGGGCGCGTCGGCAAATTTCGTCCAGATGATTTCGTCGACGTTTCTGTGCGACAGCGCGGCGATAATAAAGCGCCGTATCGTTTCTCGTTGCGCCGCTTCGGTCCAAATTTGCGCTTCGATCGCGTCTTCGTCGGGAGTCGCGGTGAGCAGGTCGGAATCGTCGTTGCTCAATCCAAATCGTCCGCGCTTTGCCGAAAAGATTTTATATTGGTCGCTAAGGACGGTCGACGCGTCTCTTTCGGCGGCTTGCGGCGCGGGCGCGCTCGGGCACGACAGCCCCAGACAAATCGGAACGCCCAGCGCGTTCCAGCGATCGAAGAATCGATGCAGCTCCATGGGGTCGCGCGGGAACGTGGCGTTGGGGGACAGGCCGAAGTTGACTTCCAGATAGAATCCGTCGAAGACTTTGCGGCGCGCCACGCGCAAGGCCAGTTCAAGGGGCGTCATGTCCTGTTCGCCGCGTCGAACGGAGTCTCCAAAAGGTTGATCGAAGCCCAGGAACGCTTTCGCTTTGGGATTCTGCCGACGAATTTCAAAGACCGTCTGCGCCGCGAGCGCGAGTCGAATTTCAAGCGGAATTCCCTCGACGCGAGTTTCGACGTTCGTCGCGACGATCCAGCGTTTGGTTCGTTTGCCGTCGCGTTCGAGCAGTTTCGCCACGTACTTTTTGAAGTGTTCGCGGACTCTTGGCTCCTCGTAGCGTTTGGCGTATTGCGGGGGAGTCTCTCCCCAGCGCAAGAGCGGCCCGATCGTCGTCGTGAGATCGCGAATATCCGCGTTGCCCATGGCCGCGTCGAACGGGAACCAGTCGTAGTCGCCGTCGGCGCGTTCGATATCCGACCAGCAGAAATCCGGATTGATCGTTTGAAAGACGGGGTCGATTTTTGGCCGCGATCTTCCGTTGCGCCTCGGTTCAAAAACAGAGTCGTATAAGTCGGACCACGGAGAGCCGAAAGGTGCTGAGAATCCAAATCGCGTGACCCAGCGGCTCGTCTCTCTGGCCATCAGAACGCGCGCGAGATATTGCTCGTTGATTCGTTGGCTTAGGTTGCACAGCGACTTAAAGAAATCGGCGCAGCGAACGTCGTAGTTGGGCGCGTCGCGATCCGCCGCCGAGAGAATAGCGAATCGCCGAACCGCTCTTCGCGTCGCCAAACGAAGGGGCGCCGCGGGAACGAACCCGCGCGTTATCCACTCGGCGCCTCTGTTGAAGAGTCGGGACAATTGGCCGCGCGCAAGTTCGAGATAGAGCGGTCTTGGACGCGAGGAACATGAAAGCGTTTCGGTCGACGCGAAGTAGAAACAGCCCTGGGCGTCGACGTACGGCACGTACAATATGCCGGGCTCGCTCGACCTTGTGCGCAAGACGAGCATGTCGCGCGTGTCGGAGACTCGTTGAACGCGCGTTTCCGTGAGCGCGGGCGCGCGCAGACGACGCGCGATGAAGGCGTGTCGCGCCAGCGTCGAATTGAGTTTTCGACGCGGATAGTAAAAATGAAATTCGCCCATTGCTCTTTCTCTTGCGGCGCGCGGACGCGCCTCACGACCATTTCGCCGCCGACGCCGTTCGACTCGGGGAGAGTCGTCGCGCGCCGTGCGCTGTCTAAAATATAAAGGAAATAAAAAAAGAATCAACGCGCTCGCGACGTAATTCAACAATTTTTTAACGTTTGAATCTAATGTGAAATTTCGTCGCGAAAAATGATAAAATAGCGATAATGAAAAAGTTAGGATGATTTGAGAAGATAGGGCGATTGAGGAACTCAGAAGAAAATCCGGAAAAAATTAAAATTTTCCACAGTTGCGTCTATGAAGAAAGACTGTTACTTAGTATAATGAGAACGAGTCGAACGCGCGTTTGTTTACACTTTCGCGTTTTGGCTCGCGCTTTGACCGGAGAAGCGCTTCTCCGGCATTCTCCCCCTTAATTGCAATTTAGGAGTCAATAATGAGTTTCCAAACTTCCCGACGTGATTTCCTCAAGACGTCGACCATCGCCGGCGCCGGTTTCCTTTGCGCCGCCGGTTCCACCGCTAAAGTCGCTCGCGCTTCCGCGCTCGAAGGCCTCGCGATCGCCGGTATCGGCGTAGGCGGCAAAGGCTCTAGCGACATTCAACAAGCCGGTCTCTACGGCAAAGTCGTCGCGCTGTGCGACACCGACCGCAACACGCTCGAAGGCCAGGCGAAGAATTTCGCCGCCAACGATCCGAAGCTCTACACGGACTATCGCGAGCTGTTCGCCGAAATGATGGACAAAATCGACGCGGTTACCGTCAGCACTCCCGACCACATGCACACGATCATCACCGCGACCGCGATCAAAGCCGGCAAACACGCTTACACGCAGAAGCCGCTGACGCGCACGATCGGCGAAGCCCGTTATCTCGGCTATCTGGCCAAGAAATTCGGCGTCTGCACGCAGATGGGCAACCAGGGCTCCACGCTTGACGCCATGCGTCGCTGCGTCGCCCAAATCAAGGCCGGCGTCATCGGCGATATTCTTGCGGTTCACATCTGGACGAACCGTCCGATTTGGGCGCAGGGTCCCGATCGCGCTATGACGTTGGAAAAGTATAAGGCTTCTCTTGCCGACGAAACCGACGACGAAGAAGAAATCGAAGAACTCTACAAGGAAAAAGAAGCGCAAGTCAAGAAGGCCCAGGAACGTATTGATTGGGACTCCTGGCTTGGCGTCGCGAAGAAACGCGAATTCTGGCCCGGCATTTACCACGACTTCCAATGGCGCGGCTGGTGGGACTTCGGTTCCGGTTCGCTCGGCGACATGGCTTGCCATACCGCCAACATGCCTTACGGCGCTTGCGACCTGAAGTTCCCGACCGAAGTCGTCGCGGAATCCTCCGGACACGATTTCGATTCGTTCCCGGCTTCCTCCAAGATCTGGTTCCAATTCCCGGCTGTCGATTGGCGCGACGCGATCGAAGTCACCTGGTTCGACGCCAAGACCAAACCGGATTCCAAGATCTTCGAAAAGTACGGCATCCAAAATCCGACCGACTCCGGCGCCATCATCATCGGCTCCAAGGGTTGCGCGTATAGCCCGGACGACTATGCCAACAGCTATCAGCTTCGCGCCGAAGGCGGCGACGCCATTAAGGAAATCGACGGCGTCGAATGGCGTAAGGCTCCTGAAGACGAACACTCCGGCAACTTCGACGCTCGTAACAAGCTCGAATGGGTTACCGCGATCAAAGAGAACAAGCCGGAACTTTGCTGGTCCAACTTCCCGAACTTCGCCGGCCCGCTCACCGAAACGATCCTCCTCGGCAACCTCGCCGTCTGGGCCGCTCCGAAAGCCGGAGAACGCGGCGAAACGATCAAGTGGGACGCGAAGAAACTCGAAGTCACCAACCTGGCCGAACTCAAGACCCCCGGCGTCGCCGAACTCGTTCGTCCGGAATATCAGAACGGTTACGAAAAGATCGACTGGTCCTTCATCGACGAAACCCTCTGATCTTTACGTTCGCCTTTTAAACGCCTGACGAACTTTCGGTTCGTCGGGCATGGCTAAAAAAAGAGACGACTCGTTTTCATGACGGGTCGTCTCTTTTCATGTCGTGCGACTGGCGTTTTGTCGGAGCGTCGTCCTCTAGCGTTTAAAGAGGCGTTTCATTTTCCCTTCAAATCGGTTCTTTTCCGGTTCGTCGTCTCTTGGCGAACGCGTCTTTCTGACTTCGTCGTTGTTTCTTCGACTGAGCGACAACGTCGGTCTTGAGGGCGCGGAACTTCTGGCGCTTTCGTTTTGACTTGCGGCGTAACTCGAGACCCGGTCCTGACCCGAAACGACGTCGACGCCGGAGCTTGCGGCGCCGTCGATCTTGTTCATTCTTTTCATAATGCGTTCGCGAATAACGTTCGCGCGGTCGCCGAAGTATCGCTTAACCGCCTCCTGGTTGGAGACGACCTCGTACGGCGTTCCGGAACACAGAATCTGGCCCTTGTCGACGATGTAGCTTCGATCGGTGATTTGGAGCGTTTCGTCGACCTGGTGGTCGGTGATGAGCACGGCGACGCCGTCGTCGGCGAGTTCGCGAATGACTTTTTGCATTTCCTCGACGGTGATCGGGTCGACGTTGGCGAAGGGTTCGTCGAGGAGCAGAATTTTAGGATCGGCAAGCAGCGCGCGCGCTATTTCCAATCGCCGCCGCTCTCCTCCGGAAAGTCCTCCGGAACCGCCCATGCCGACTTTCGTCTTGCGGATATGCTCTAAATTGAACCGTTTAAGCGCCTCCGCGCAACGCCTCTTTTGTTCGGAGCGCGAGTAGCCCATATATTCCATCGCGGCGTAGAGATTTTCTTCGGTCGTGAGCGCGCCGAACGTGCTTCTGTCCTGAGGAAGATATCCGAGCCGACCTTCGCGCGCCCGGCGGTACATGGGCCAATCGGTAACGTCCAGACCGTTAAGCATGACGGTTCCTCCGTCGGTTGGGATCAAGCCGCACGACATGCGGAAGCTCGTCGTTTTACCCGCGCCGTTGGCGCCGAGCAGACCGACGATCTCGCCCTCGCGAACTTCGAAACTAACCCCCTGAACGACGGTCCTCGGACCGTATTTTTTGACAAGTTTGTCCGCTTTTAAGACGACGGGACGTTCTCGTCGACCCGTCGGACGCAGCGGCTGCGCTTTTGGCGATATTCTTAAATCCAAGACAAAACCTCCGTGCCGGTAACGGGGCGGTCGTCTCGTTTCCCTAACGACGCCGCCCGAGATATCGAAAAACCGCGCCGATTCTCCCTTTTTTCGCGCGTGGCGTCAAGAGATTTTTGAAACGGCGGAGCGTCGATTCACTCGTTGCGAGCGATTTCTCCGGTTTCAACGCCCTCGATCGTTTCGGCGAGTTCTTCTTCGACCGCGTCGGGCGCCGTGGTCATCTTGTAGCAACACCAGCCGAACAACCCAATAACAAAGCCGAGGGTGATCGTCATACTAATCCAACCGCCAATAGTCATTCTCGACTCTCCTTATTGAGCGACGCGCTCTCCTTTTCTTCTCTTTTCCACCTTCTCACCGTCGAGTAGGAAACGGCGAATAAAACGCAGACGATCGCCGCCAGAAAGATCGTCGAGAGTTGCGCGGATTTGTCCGTCTTGAGCGTTTCGATCCGCGCGCCGAAATTCTGGAACATCCAGATCCCGAAAATTAAGACGAGGTAGGGGAGCGAAACGTATTTAATCAACACGCCCAATTTGGGCGAGAGTTTTACAATCGCGCCGCGATCGAGTTCCGCTTTTAAATTCTTCAATCCCCAGACATAGGAGATAATAATCGTTTGTACGATCGCAAACAGGAAGGGGGCGAAGTTGGCGGCCCAGAAGTCGAACGTGTCGAGCGCGGCAAATCGGGCGGTGAACCAACAAACATACGCGGATCCCAGGCAAACGAGCGCGGCGGCGACAAGCACGCTCGTTTTATGCGACCATCGGAACGATTCTTTCAAAAACGCGACGGCGGGCTGAAGTTGCGAGATCGAACTGGTGATCGCCGCGAAGAACAGAAGCGAGAAGAAGAGGAATCCGAAGAACTGGCCCATCGGCATTTCGCCAAAAACGTTTGGCAACACGACGAACCCCAGCGAGAAGGAGCTTTCGATTTTATCCGCGACGGACGCGCCAAGGAACATGATCGCGGGAGGAATGATCATAAGCCCGCCGAGCGCGACTTCGCAGAACTCGTTGGCCATCGTCGCCGTAACGCTCGACAACGCGATATCCTGTTTCGACTTGACGTAGCTGGTGTACGTGCAAACGGCGCTGGTGCAAATCGACGTCGAGAAGAAAATCTGGGACGTCGCCGCGAGCCAGACGTCCATGTCCAGCAGCGTCTTGTCGAGGTTCCTGGGATTCCACATGAATCCGAGTCCGTCGAGCAGGCTTTGGCCGGGTTCGCCCGAGGGATTGCCTAACGTTAAGACGCGCGCGACGATAAGGAACGAACACAGTAAAATCAACGGCGCGACCCACTTGCAAAACCGCTCGATTCCCTTGGAAACGCCGCGATAGATCAACCGGAAGTTGACGAACGCGCATAAGGCGAGAATCGCGAGAACCGCGGCCGTCGACGAACTGAACAACGAACCGTCTCCCGCGAGCCCCGTGATCGATTCGAACGCGGAGCCGTATTTTTCCGAGGAGCCAAGATTAAGTCCCGGCCCGATTGTCGGAAAGACCGAAAAGCCGAGTCCAAGCGGTTTAAGCAGTCCTCCGAGATATTGCAACGCGTAGACCAGGCACCACCCTTCGACGACTAGGTAGTACATGTCGATTACGTAGGCGATAAAGAGCATGAATCCGCCGCAGATCCCGCAAATCGGCTTGCGCGCGCCAGCCGCGTAGTAGATTCCCATGGGGGAGTGGTAACCGCGTTTTCCTCCGTACCGTCCAAGAGCCCATTCCGCGCTCGCTAAGGGAATCGCGACGATTAGAAGCGAAACAAGGTAGGGTATCATGAACGCGCCGCCGCCGTGCAACGTCGCCTGACCGGGAAAGCGAATGAAGTTTCCGAGTCCGACGGCGCTTCCCGAGACCGCCAGAATGACGCCAAGTCGCGAACCCCAATGTTCGTTTGCGTGCGGACGTGCTTTCATTTTTGACGTTCCTCTTTTCGCCAGCGTTCAATGACGAACCAGGAGAGCGCAAGGAGTCCAAACGCCAAAACGGCGATGAAGACTAACGAATGTTGCGCGACGTCGTTATTGGCGACGTCGGCGATTCTCCCTTTCAGGTTTTTATAACACCAAAACGCGAAGATTAAAACGAGATACGGAAGCGAGACGTATTTGAGAATCGGCCCGACGAATCGCGGCAGCTTGACGATCGCTCCGCCGTCCCATTCTTTTTGCAAGTTCGACAGTTTCCAGACGTAGACGATTAAGATCGTTTGAAGGATTCCGCCCAGGAACGGCGCGAAATTCGCGAGCCAGAAGTCGAACGCGTCGAGCGCCGCGAGGTCTTTGGTGAACCAGCACACAAACGCCGTGCCTGAGAGCACGACCAGACACACGAGCAGAACGCCTACGGTTCGCGAGAGTCGCAACGAATCCTGAAAGAGCGCGAGAGTCGGCTGAATAATCGACATGGAGCTTGTGATCGCCGCGCAAAACAGGAGCGTAAAGAACAGAAATCCAAAGAACTGCCCGGCTGGCATTTGTCCAAAGACGTTTGGCAGGGCGACGAACCCCAGCGAGAACGTGCTTCCGAATTTGTCCGCCGACTGAATTCCCAGGAACATCACTGCGGGCGGAATCGCCATCAAGCCTCCTAAGACGACTTCGCAAAACTCGTTCGCGGCGGTCGCCGTAACGCTCGACAGCGCGATATCCTCGTTTGGCTTGACGTAACTTGCGTAGGAACACGTGGCGCCAAGACAAATCGACACGGTGAAGAACAGTTGCGCCGTCGCCGCAAGCCAGACTTCCGGATTGCTCAGCGAATCGAGAACGCTTGTTCGAACGACGTCGCCCGATTCTGTAACGACTTCGCGCGTCGGATTCCACATGAATCCCAGTCCGTCGATCAGGCTTTGGCCGGGCGTTCCCGTGGGATTGCCAAGCGTCAGAATACGCGCGATGACGATCAGCGAACAAAGCAGAACCAACGGCGCGACGATTTTGCTAAATCGTTCGATTCCTTTGGAGACGCCGCGATAGATCAGGTAGAAATTAGCGGCGGCGCATACGAGCGTGACGATCGCCAACGGCGAGACGGCGTTTTTAAAGAGCGAACCGTCGCCCGTCATGCCGGTGAACGACTCAAAAAGCGCGCCGTATTCTTCAGACGAAAGCTGAAGTCCCGGCTTGACCTCGTTCAGGAGCGAGAAGCCCAGCCCGTAGATTTGCATCAGTCCGCCCAGGTATTGGAGCGCGTAGAGCAGGCACCACGCTTCGACGAAGATGTAGTACATGCTGATCACGAGCGGCGTGAGCCCCGTGAGTCCTCCGCAAATTCCCCAAAAGCGCGATTTGTTGCTGACCGCGTAGTAAATTCCAAACGGCGAGTGATAGCCGAGTCGCCCGCCGCAACGCCCAAGCGCCCATTCGGAGCTGGCCAGCGGGATCGCGATGAACAGAAAAGAGAGCAGGTAGGGGATCATGAACGCTCCGCCGCCGTAGTTGACGACCTGGCCCGGAAAGCGCAGAAAATTTCCCAGTCCGACGGCGCCCCCGGCGACCGCGATAACGACGCCTATGCGCGAACCCCAATGTTCTTTTTGACGATTTGACGGCGACATTTTTTCTCGCTGTTGATTGCGGCGAACGATCTCACCAATTTAATTCGGACGCTTCTTCCCAATGTTCGTAAAGCGTTTTAATCGCTTCTTCTTCCTCTTTGATTTCCGCCTGAAGCGCTTTCATCTTTTCGCCGTCGCGGAGGTTTTCCGGCTTGAGCATGTCCTCGTTGAGGGTCTGCATATGCGTTTCGCGAATGAAGATTTCGTCTTCGATGTCGGAGACCTTGCGATACGGGAACTTCCGCTTGCGTTTTTCCGGCTTCGGTTTGGATTTTTGCTTTCCTTCCCCCGCCTGCGATTCCTTGAACGTTTCCTCTTCGCTTTTAGGTCGGCGCGGGGTCGACTTGTAGCTCGGAACGCCGTTGGTTCTCCTGGCGTTGGGATTGTCGTCGAGGTCGTTGACGGGACCGCGATTCCTGCCCTTGGCTCCTTTCATGGGCGCCGGGGAAGTTTGAACCTGAGCCTGACCTTGCTGCGGAGTATTGGGGCGTTGCGCTTTCTTCGCGGCTTTTGACGGAACATGTTCCAGCGACGAGCGTTTGGACATATCGGAATTCGCTTTGACGGGGGCGCGAACGCTCTTTTCAGGGACAAACGGCTCGTCGAGCGCGCCCGGCAGAAACGGGTCGGCGATCAGCCCTTTGGAGACCATGTGTCGGAACGTTGAATAGTTTCCTTCGACGATTTTATAGGACGCGTTCGGCTGGACGACGAGGATTTTGTCGGCGACCTGATCGACGAAATAACGGTCGTGGCTGATGAAGATCACGCTTCCGGAAAATTCCTTGATCGCCTTTTCAAGCGCTTTTCTCGCCCACAGGTCGAGGTGGTTGGTCGGTTCGTCGAGAATGAGAACGTTCGGATCGTCGGCGGCGAGTTTGGCGAGCGCGGCGCGACAGCGTTGTCCCCCGCTAAGATTGCAGACTTTCAGGAGTTGCTGATCGCCGGTCAGCCCGAACATCGCGAGAAGTTTGCGGCGTTGCAAATCTTCAAAGACTTTCTTTTTCGGACGAATAGCGTCGACGACGGGAATCTGGTCGTCGACCGCTTTGAGTTGCTGATCGAAATAGCCGACCTCCACGCCTTGACCAAAGCGCACGGCGCCCGCGTCGGGCGTTTCTTCGCCGAGCAGACAGCGCAGGAACGTCGTTTTGCCGCATCCGTTCGGGCCGAGAATCGCCCAGCGTTCGCCGCGCTGAACGTCGAACGAGTAATTGTCGAACAAGACGCGGTCGCCGTATCCTTTTTTGAGTCCGTCGACGCGAAAGACGATATCGCCGGTTCGCGACGCCGGAGGGAACGTCATCGGCGGGGAAGAGACGTCGCGCGGCAGCTCGGGCGGGTCCGCTTCGAGCCGTTCGAGTTTTTTGCGACGGTCTTCGGCGCGCGCGGCGGTGTCTTTGCCGTAATGGTTCTTGCGAATGAAGTCTTTGGTTTTTTCGACTTCTTCGACCCATTTCTCGTAGGTTTTCGTCTGGACGGCGAGCCGCTCTTCTTTGAGAACGGAATACTTCGAAAAGTTGCCGGGATAGTCGTCGATCGTGCCCGCGTAAAGCTCGAACGTTCTGTTGGTTACGCGATCGAGAAAGTAACGGTCGTGGCTCACGAGAATGATCGCGGCGGTCGTGTTCTTTAAGAAATCTTCAAGCCATTCGGTGGCGGCAAGGTCGAGGTGGTTGGACGGCTCGTCCAGGAGCATGATATCGGGCTCTTCGAGCAGTAGTTTGGCAAGACCCAAACGATTCAACTCGCCGCCGCTGAGCGAGGAGACCGATTTGCTCATGTCCTCGTCGCGGAACCCAACGCCGAGCAAAATGCGTTGAACGCGATGCTCGATGTTGTAGGCGTCGTGCCGCATGAGGTAGTCGTGCAACTTGTCGTAACGCCTGGAAAGCCGTTCGAGTTCGTCTTGAGCAAGCGACGAGTCGGCCATTTTCGTCGCGATTTCTTCCGCTTCGCGCTGCGCGTCGGTGAGGTGAGAAAGCGCGTTGCGTCCCGCTTCGAGAACCGTTTCCTGAGCGTTGGTCGACGGGCGTTGTTCGAGGTACCCGATCGTCGCGTCCGAATAGCGTTCGAAGAATCCTTTTTCCGTTTCTTCCCGTCCGGAAAGAATGTTCAGCAACGTCGTTTTACCGCAGCCGTTAGGGCCGACGAGCCCGATTTTGTCTCCGTCCCGGACTTGAAACGTAACGTCCGCGAGGACGGGCTCCGGTCCGTAATGTTTACGAAGGTGTTCGACGTTTAATATGACTGCCATGAATACGTTTGTCCGTAGTTAGGTTGCGGTAATCGATTCGAGGGGCGTTCCTCGCGCGCCCGTCCCCGTAATTCTAACGGAATTTGAGTATTCGTAAAGACCTGGACGTTACGGCTGATCCGCGCGTTCGGCGGGCGCGATCGCGGGAATTCCGTTGCGGCTCGCCCATTGACCGACGTCGCGTTTGTTGATCGCCTCGGCGAGCATCTCGGGGAAGAGGTCGGGCGTGCACGCGAAGGTCGGAACGCCGATCGACGTAAGTTTCACGGCGTTTCTGACGTCGTAGCTCGGCTTGCCCTCGTCGTCGAGCGCGAGGAGACAGACGCAGTTGACGCCGGAGGCGGTCATGTCGTAAGCGATTCTCAACGCGTTCTCGAAGTTTCCTCCGTCTTCAAGGTCGGAAACGAGAACGAAGATCGTCTTGTTCGGACTCGTCATCGTCGAGCGCGCGTACGCAAGCGCGGGCGTAATATCGGTGCCGCCCCCCAACTGCGCGCCGAAGAGAACGTCGACGGGATCGGAGACTTTTTCCGTTATATCGACGACCGACGTGTCGAAGAGAATCAGCCTTGTCGAAAGCGCGGGCATGGAGCCCAGAACGGCGGCGAAAATCGACGAATAGACGACCGAACGCCCCATCGACCCGCTTTGATCGACGCATAACACGACGTCGCGCAACGAGCGGCGCTTGCGTCCGTATCCGACGAAACGGTCGGCGAAGAGCGTTTGAGTCTTCGCGTCCCAGTTCTGGAGATTCAACTTGATCGTGCGCTTGAAATCAAGTTCGTTCATTCTCGGCCGATTTGTGCGCGTCGACCGATTGAGAACCCCTTGAACGGAGCTTATCGTGTTGGTTTTCAATCGCTTCATGAGGTGGTCGACGAGCTTGCGCACGACCGCGCGCGCCGTCTCTTTGGTTCGTTCGGGTATGACGTTCGAGAGCGTCAGAAGCGTTGCGACAAGGTTGACGTCGACTTCGAGCGTTTCGAGAATTTCCGGTTCCGTGAGCATCGACGTCAAATGAAGTCGCTCGAGCGCGTCGCGTTGCATGACGCGCACGACTGATTTTGGGAAGTACGTTCGAATATCGCCAAGCCAGCGTTGCACGGCGGGTTGAGACGCGCCCAGACCCCCGCGGCGCGAGCCGCCGTCTTCGTAAAGGGCCTGAAGAACGGCGTCGATTTTTGAGGAAACGCCCGACAGCGCGCAGGTCGACTCCTCGGCGCTTTTGCCGAGAATCAGACGCCAACGCCGAACGCGTTCTTCTTCGTCGACATAAATATCCTGAGTCATTGGTCGACCTCGCTGTTTCCAGATAAGAACGACAGGACGCGCGCTTCCGCGTTTTCTTTCGCGTCGTTTTCGTCAAGTCCTAAAATGAACGATAAGACGGGGTAAAGCGTCGGTCCCAGGTCGTTTTCGGGCGGAATCGAGCCGTTTTGACTTGTCGCCGCGTTTTCCGTCGCTTCGGGCGCGGTTTCCGACGGTTCTCCGGCCAGTTTTAGCCCGGATACGATTTTGCCCATCTGTTTCTTTTCGGGCGCGCTGAAGTCGGCGAACGCGCGACGCAGCAGCGGCGTGAGTTCTTCAAACGCTTCCGAATCGATCGACGCGAGCCAGCGATTGAACGTCTTCCAAATCGCTTCGAGCCAAAGAAGCGTTTGACCGGACCCCGCCAGAAAGCTTTCGAGCCAGCGCGCGACGTCGGGCGCGTCGACCGTTTGGGAGACGAAGAACCCGAATTTTTCGCCGAGCGTTTCGGCGTCGTAAACGTTATGTTCAAACAAGACGCGCGCAAGTTTGCCGGAGACGCCGCGCGCTGCGTTTGGATCGTCGACGATTTTGCGAAAGACGTCGAACAGCTCCCGGAGGCGTCGGGCGTCGTTAAGCGCGACGAGAGCGCGCGTCAGTTCGTCGACGTCGGCGGCGCGTTGACGCGCCGCGTCCTCGTCGAGTCGGTCGCACGCGCCGGGAAGCGCCAGAAGGAGGCGCAAAAAGAGCGAGTCGAACAACGCTCTAAGGCGCGAGACGTCGCTTTTTCGCGCGTCGCCGTAACGCAGAAGCCGAACGAGCGGCGGAATCGCCGCGAAGAGTTCGTCGACGTCGTAGGTCAGCGCGGCGTCGCGTTCGATTCGCTTATAGAGCGCGTCGACGGCGCGTTCGGCGACCTCCGCGTGAAGCGCGCGGTCGAACAAGTCGAGAATCGGCCCGATCCCTTCGATTTTGTCGAGCGCTTCGACGACGGCCCCCGACGCCGCGTCGTAGACGGTCGAGCCGAGTCGGCTCGCTTCCACGAGCCTTACGACGTATTCCGGATCCCAGCGCAGCGACCAGCATTCCCGGAACGTGCCCGCGGCGTTGACGTCGTCTTTGGCGATCGTCGCCCACGGAACCCCCAGCAAGTTCAGGCGGTAAAAGAACGCGCTTTTCTTCTTGCCCGACTCTTCGCGAAGATCGAGTTTAACGAGCGTTTCGAGCGTCGTTTTTTTGAGGCGCAGTTTCTTAATTTGAAGTTCGACGTCGCGTTCGAGCGGAACGGTCGGGGCGGTCGACGGAACGCTTCCGAGGTTGACTCCGATTTCCAGTTGATCGCGAACGACGGCGAGAATTTCTTCGCGACAGCGTCCGAAGACGCAAAGAACCGCGTCGCGCGCGTCCTCGACGTTAGGGACGGCGCGTCCGCGCAGCGCGGCGAGCGAGTCGGCGATTCGCGCGGCGTCGATCGCCTCGGCGGTCGAAAGCGTTTCGAATCCGACGTCGCGCAAACAGCGCGCGGCGCGAGTCGTCCAACGCACGATCGCGCTCGAATTGGCGATTGGCTCCGATTCCTCCGGGACCGCCGCGCCGCAGAGTTCGTCTAAAAGCTTCTTTTCTTTCGATTCCGTCCAAAGCGCTTCGAACCAGCCGGGCGATTCGATCGCGGCTCCGTATCCGGTTCCGCGCGCTATTCGTTGATGCGTCCAGGGAATCCACGTCGCGGTCGTCTTGATTTTGGGCAGTTTGGAAAGAGTCGCGTCGTCTTCTTTTTTCGAAGGGATCAGATCTTTGCGCTCCTTGTTTTCCAGGTCGAGGACGGGGGCGTGCCACGCGCCGCACACAATCGCGATTCGTTCCGCGCCGCTTTTGAGCGCTTCGCGAACGCGTCGGCGCATCGTCGCTTCGCGAAACCTCTCTTCGCGGGTGCAATTGACGCCCCCTTCTTTTTGAACGATCGAGCGCGCGACCGCGCACATTTCGATCAGCTCGGGGAAGAGATTGTCCGGCGTTTCCGACTGTTCGATCGCGCGCTCTTCCCACTCGGAGAAATCCTTAACGCCCGCGACGCGCGCCATCGTTCCGAGCGGGTCGTCGACAAGTTCCTGCGCGAGCGTTTTGGGCGCCTCTTCCCGTTCGCTTTCGTTCGACTCGGCGTCTTGTTCTTTTTCTTCGTCCTCGTCTTTTTGTTCTTTCTCTTCGTTCTCGTTTTCCCTTTCTTCCTCCAGTTTCTTAACGGTTTCCCGTATCGCCTTTTCGCACGCGAACGATACGGAGCAGGGAAGGTCGAACATCTGGACGGGCGTTTGCGTCGCGGCGGCGTAGCGCAGCGTGATCCATTCGGGGGAAAACGACGTAAACGGATAGAACGACGCGTAAGACGGGTCGTCGACCGCGTAGATCAAAATAGCGACCGGCGGGACCATGTTCGCGTCGGCGACGTAGTTAAGGACGCTTTCCGCTTCCAGAGGCCCTTCGAGGAGTATCAGGTCGGGCTTGTATTCAAGGAGCCCCGTGACAAGAGCGCGGGAACACCCGATTCCGTGGTGGCGAACGCCGAATATCTTTAACATGTTTTTGTACGTCTGTTTAAGTTCGCGTCAGGCGGTTGATTGTCAACAGTCGGAAGGTCGTTTTAAAGGCGGGTCTTCATATTCCCCAAAGCAGGAGACGAATTCTTCGACTTCCTCGTAAATACCCGTCGCGTCCTTAAGCCGTTCGCGTATCCAGTCGTCGGACGAAACAGGGAGGTCCCTGATTGTTTGAACGATCTCTTTTCTCCATTCCGGAGTGAAATGAATCATTCTGGCAAGGAGCGCGACGTCGTAATAATCGTTTTTCTTCCGTTCGAGGCGATTGACGTATTTGCGCATGAATTCGTCGGAATACGGTTTCGGCTCGTATTCGACGCGATACGCCCATCGTTCGACGTCCTTTTTTTTGAAGCCTGTTTTGTCGATAAGGCCCCTTCTGCTTGCGGTATGCGGATCGCACGACGTCAACGAGAGTTCCCAATGGACGATAAAATCCGGCGGAACGATTTTCTCGATCCTGGCGGCGTCGCCCGCGCTTAGTTCGCCGAGCTTTTCCCACAAATCGAAGAAGACGTCGAGCCACTCGAACGCGCCGGGATACGCGTCGAGAACGACTTGAGGATCGTCAAGCTCCGATTGGCGACGATAGTCGTAGACGTCGTTAAGAAACGCTTGCGCCCAGCCCAGATAGAGAGGTTCCGTTTTTGAATCGAACGGGAAACGTTCGACGAGTCGTTTAGGCGTCAGATTATATTGTTCCGTCCAGTATTTAAGCGGAAGCGCCTGAACGACCGAGAACGCCAGACTTTTTTCTTCTTTGGGAAATTGGGCGATTTCGCAATCGTCGTCTCGCGTCGGCGTTTCGCCAGCGGCGACGAGTTCCGCGCGCTCCTGCATCGCCCGCGCTTGCGGAGTCGTCGGGATTTTGCACAAGAGAAGGAGCGCCGTCCTCTTGATTTCCGCGCTTTTACCTTTAAACGCTTTTTCCAAAAAAGGAACGTCGCGATCTCCGAGATTGATCGTCAGCGCGTCGAGAAGCTCCGCCCTGGTCTCCGGTTTTTCTTTGGCAAAGACTTTGTCAAGGAGTTCCAGCGCGCCGTCGGGATCGAGTCGACGCAACGCCTTGAGCGCTTCGAGTCGGCCCTTAACCGATTTTTCGTTTTCCCACAGACGCAAAGCCTCTTCTTTCGCCTGTTCCGGTTCGAGTCTTTCCGACGAAAAGAGCGCCGGAAGACGCGTCGACAAGACGTCGCGACCCCATGCCGGAAGATTGGACGGCGCGTCTTCTCGAAACGCTTTGAATCCGGCAAGCCAGCTTCCGACGTTTCCGCACAATCGAGCGACGGCCGAACGCGTCGATTTCCTTTGCTCGTCTATTCGTCGGCAAAGGCGCATGAACTGAACGACGCGATTCGTCGGAACGCGTTTGACGAGTCGATTGGACAAAACGTCGCAAAGCGCGTCGTTCCGCAGAGACATATACGGAAGACCGGAGAGCGCCGCGTTGACGTTGCGGGCGAAATTCAGCGCCGCTCGGACTTCGCGTTCGGACAGCGTTTCCGAATCGTCTTCCTCGCAGAAATCGTCTTCGGTCAGTTTCTTTTGCTCCGGTTGGAATCTGACGGCGTCGAGGAGCGATTCCGCGCCCGCTCTTAATAAGAGCGTCCACGCGTCGGGCGTTCCCAACACCGCTTGTCTGACAATATCAGCGTCCATAGAAAGTCCTTTCGACGTCGTTGTTAAAGCGGAAGCGGACAGACGCGTTTGCCGTCGATCCACAACGAGAGCGGCAGGAAGAACGAGCCGTCCCACTCTCCAAACAGAACGACTGGTTTCGACGCGGACGAGGCGACCGCTTGCCAGCCGACGGTCGGGTCGTCGAAGACGGCCGGCAGAACGCGGCCGCTTTGATCGACGACGCGCCACTGTTTCTTCTGCGACGCGTTCTTTTCCACGTCGTTCGGACGAACGACGACGTCGGCGAGCAGGACGGGAATATACTGCGTCCAGGGATATTTTGCGAGCGCCTGCGCGTAACGAGCGAACATTTCCGGAATAGAAATCGCGGCGTCGGCGGGGAGCGCGGCTTGTTCGACGCTGAAGTCGAGATTGTCGAGCGGCTCCCATAACGCGCGCGTTTTGACGACGCCCGGATAGAATCGCGCCGCCGATTCGAGTCGGGCGAATCCCTCGGGATAATCTTTGAGAATTTCGCCCTGTTGGCCGGCGGAATACTGCAAATAGAGAGCGAAGCGTCGCGACTCGGCCCCCAGAAACCACGAGCGTTTCGACAAGACCCGGTCGCCGATTTTTTTTGGCGGCGAATATTGGCCGACGGAAATCCATTTGTCGACGACGCGTTCGCCCGACTCGAGAACGTTCGCCTGCGGGATCGTCCAGCCGATAGTCTGACGCAATTCGCTCGCGAAATCTTCGGTCGCCTTGTCGATTCGTCCGTACGCTTCGATCAGAAGCGCGATCTTTCCGAGTTTGCCCAGAAGCTTTTCGCGCCAGTCGTCCGTCTTTCGAGACCCTTCCGCGCAACCGGTCAGCATTGCGGCGACGCCGGGCGCTTTCGCGTCGATCATGCGCTTAGAGACCTTCCAAAACTCGTTGGGGTCGAGCGAATCGACGCCGACGCGTATGGAGTCCGAAAGCCACGTTTTGAGCTGTTCCAGGCCGTCGGCGACGAGTTCCTTGCGTTTTTCCGCCGTTTTCTCAGACGCTTTCGACGGTTTTTTATCTTTCTTTTCCGTCGCCTTTATTTGCGCCTTTTTCTCGCGTTCGTCGCGCGCGTCGAGCCATTCGACGACCCAGTCGGGCTCGGAGTCGTCGACGGCTCTCTCTTTCGCAGCGCGGTACAAGAGACCGAGCGCGTGTTTGCACGGTATTTTACGGCTCGGACACGAACATTTGTACGCGATCGAGCGCAAGTCGACGATCGTTTGATACGGCGATTTGCCGCTTCCGTAGATTTCGCCCCAAAGGGCGCGTTCGGAGCCGCCCAGCGTTTTCCAGGTCGCCGTCGCGAGTTTGCGTCCGGCGGCAATCGAAGCCGAGTCCGGCGCGAGCGCGTCGATTTGTTCGGTGGTTAATTGCATAAGGAACGTCGTATTGTTGGCGTGTTGTTAAAACACGATCGCGCGGGCAAGTCGCGCGTCGAGCCGATTTGGGAATTGCGCGCGGCGAAAGGACGCCCGTCGCCCAATTCCGCCTTGCGCCGTTTGTTTTTTTTCGCTACTATCCGTCCGGACAATTCCACTTTCGAAGGAGCCGTAAACGAATGTCGCACCCCGTCCTGAAAATCGCCGAACTTACGAACCGTTCTTACGACGCGTCGACGCGCGTCGAGGGCTCGCTCGCGCTCGCGCCGGAAACTCGTCCGCGAACGCGGTCGGACGAGGACGCGCTCGAGTTCGCCAGGGGCGTGTTGCGCTCCGAGAGCGACGCGATTCTCGCGCAAATTGAACGGCTCGACGACGATTTTTGCGTCGCGCTCGACATGATCGCGAGTTGTCGCGGATACGTCGTCGTCACCGGCATGGGGAAGGCCGGACTGATCGGTCGGAAATTGTCGGCGACTATGTCGTCGACGGGAACCCCGAGTCACTTTCTTCATCCGGGCGAGGCGTTTCACGGCGACCTTGGCTCGATTCGGCCCGGCGACGTCGTTTTGGCGCTTTCGTACAGCGGAGAAACCGAAGAGATCAAGCGGATTCTCGCGCCGATTTCGTCGCGAAACATTCCGATCGTCTCGATCGTTTCGAGCCGTTTGAGCTCTCTTGGCCGCGCGTCGACCGCCGTTCTGGAAATTGGCAAAATTGAAGAGGCGGACGCCCTTCGCCTCGCGCCCAGTTCGAGCGCCGCGGCGATGTTGGCCGTCGGGGACGCGCTCGCGTTGGCGGTCAGTCGCGAAAAAGGGTTTCGCTCCGAAGATTTCGCGCGGTTCCATCCGGGCGGGTCGCTCGGACGTCAGCTCAGCCGCGTCGACGAGTGCATGCGTCCGATCGAACAGTGCCGTTCCGCGAGCGATTCCGCGACGGTGCGCGACGTCTTTTCGTCGTGTCGCAAGCCGGGCCGTCGTTCCGGAGCCATTCTCCTTACAAACGAACGCGGAACGCTCACGGGAATCTTTACCGATTCGGACCTGGCGAAACTCTTTGAGACGCGCGGCGAAAACGCTTTTGACAAGCCGATTTGCGACGTGATGACCAAAACGCCGTCGGTTGTTGAGTCGGGCGTGTTGATGAAAGAAGCCGTCGCGCTCATGGCGTCGAGGAAGATCAGCGAATTGCCGGTCGTCGACCGCGAGGGTAAAGCGCTCGGCCTGATCGATATCACCGACCTGGGCGACTTCTTTCCGACGGGCAAGTAACGCCGTTTATTCCAGTTCTTTAAACGCTTTGTACATGTCGGCCCATCGTTTCTTGACGATCGCGTCGACGTATTCGCTCCAGACGGTTTTGTCCGTCTCTTCTTTGACGACCGCGCCGACGACGCTCGACGCGATATCCTCCGCGCGCAATTTGCCCGTTCCGAAATAGCCGGCCATCGCGATTCCGCTGTTGACCACCGAGATCGCCTCGCCGGGCGAGAGCGTCGAGCTGGGCTGTTTGAGCGCCGTCTTGCCGTCGACCGTCTGACCGCCGCGCAATTCCCGGAAGATCGTAACGACGCGTCGTATTTCGTCGATCGCCGCGTCGACGGGGGGCGCCTCCAGCGCGCGGCCCAGCTTCTCGACGCGCGTCGCGACGATTTTCACTTCTTCTTCCAGATCGCCCGGCGGAGGCAAGACGACAAACGAGAACCGACGTTCGAGCGCTTTGGACAGTTCGTTGACGCCCCGGTCGCGGTCGTTGGCCGTCGCGATCACGTTGAATCCCTTTTGCGCCTGGATTTCCGTGAGTAATTCCGGGATCGGAGTCGTCTTTTCCGAAAGGATCGTAATGAGCGCGTCCTGGACGTCGCCGGGCATGCGCGTGAGCTCTTCGACGCGCACGACGCTTCCTTCGCGCATCCCGCGCAGGGTCGGGCTCTCGACGAGCGCGTCGCGCGTGTACCCGCCTCCGATGAGTTTGGCGTAGTTCCATCCGTATCGAAGCGCCGATTCTTCCGTTCCGGCGGTGCCTTGAATCAGCAGCGTCGACTTGCCGCTTATCGCCGCCGCGAGAAGTTCGCTCAGCCACGATTTGCCCGTGCCGGGCATGCCGTACAGGAGAAGCGCGCGATCGGTTGTGAGCGTCGCGATCGCCAGATCGATCAGGCGTTCGGGGCCGAAATACTTTTGCGAGATCTCTTTGCCGTTGGGCGTTTTGCCGCCGAGAATGAACAACTTGACCATTTTCGGCGAGAGTTTCCACGCGGTCGGCTTGTATCCGGAGTCTTCTTCGACGAGAGCCGCCAATTCGTCGGCGAAATCCTCTTCCGCGTGTTTTCGAACGACGTTGTTAAGTTCCTGTTCGGGCAGATTGGTCATGACGCTTGTCCTGTGATTGACGCGCTTGTTGCGAGTTGTCGTTGCCGTCCGGGGATTTACATCCCCGGCTATTTGATTGATTTATTTTTGGAGGACGAAGGACGCCCATAAGCTCGGGTCTTCTTCGCAGGGGACGGGGTCGGCGTATTGGAGCACAAACGCGCCGTGTTGCGAGTCGCGCACGACGTAATGAAGACCCAGACGGTCGATTTCGTCGACGTCGTAGCCGGTCAGAGTCGACGCGGGCAGAAACGCAGAAAACGCGTAGCCGGCGTCGCGAACTTGCGCCGTCGTCTTGAATTCCGCGACGTCGACGGCGTAGGGAGAAGCTTTCGCGCGATTGACCGGCGCCCATTGCGCCATCGGCGCGGTCGCGTCGGCCGATTCGCCGACGAACGGGTAGAACAGGAACTTATGGCAGAACTTCGTTCCGCGATGAATCTCTTTGACGTCGCGCGTGTCGATACACAGCCTCACGCAGTCGGCGGCGCGAAGATCCGAATGCGTCCAGAACGGCTGCGCTTTTTTGCCGGTTACGACGACGGTGAAGAAGAGTCCCTCTTTGGCCCAGCCGAAGCGGAAGTCGAAGAACTTTTCGATTTCCGGGTTTCTCGCGCGCAACAGCCCCGGCTCTCCGGAACGTTTGTCGAATCCGTCGGGCAGGTCGTACAAAGACCAAAACGGAACGCCGTAAGACGCGTCGAGCGCTTCCGGAGCGATTTTTTTCGCCTTGACAATCTCGGGGGCGACGCGTTTGACGGGAAATCGGAGTCGAAATAAAAAGTTTTGCGGTATGGCGGTCATTGCGGTTC
Organism: Thermoguttaceae bacterium; assembly: GCA_017550965.1. GTDB lineage: Bacteria > Planctomycetota > Planctomycetia > Pirellulales > Thermoguttaceae > RUG369. Next base: position 17,504 of record JAFZNK010000047.1, on the reverse strand, counting down.
GTTATGAGCAAATTCGAACGGATTAGTCAGACGAGTTTTGCGAGTCGGCGTCGGCTTCGTCCGCGGCGTCTTCACGACGCGCCTGTTCCAGCTCTTGCAGACTTTGTTCGTGAAATTTCTTCATCTTGTAGTCGAGCGCGAGTTTTTCGGCGCGTTGTCGGTCGAGTTCGATTCCGAAATGAAGTTTGAGGGAAACGAAGTCGACAAGAGCCAGACACCCGGCCCAGCCTAAGAAGAGGAGCGCCAGGATCCAGACGATCCCCCATAGTTGGGGATAACGCTCGTATGGGAGAAACAGCCCGACAAGCATCAGCGCGCCGAAGATTCCCGCAAGACACGCGAGTTGAACGCGACGTTTTGCCTGTCTTCTTAAAAACCGATAGTCGATGTGCGATTCTCCCCGAAAATAGACGTCCGGACGACGAGCTTTGTCGAGTTGAATTCGGAATTGCCATATGGCGAACGCGATAACGACTCCAGCGATCGCCAGCGCGAGCCAGTCCGGTTTGTACGAGTCGGCGAAAATTGGCAAGATTGGCGGCGTCATGTCGGCACGTTCCTTACGCGAAAAGTTTCGTTGCGTTTTCGCGTCGATTATAGCAGTTTTTAGAAGCGTTGCAACAAATTTTTTCAACTTGACAGAAATAACGCGCTTGCTAGAATAAGGCGGTCGGGCTGTTAGCTCAGTTTGGTTAGAGCGTCTGGTTTACACCCAGAAGGTCGCTGGTTCGAATCCAACACAGCCCATTGTTCTGTCCGAGGCCGGATTGGCCCTCTTCCGCGCGAAACGTAGGCGCCCGCCTCCCGTTGGTCAACTTCTTTCTCTCCAACAACGCGACGCTTATTCCCTTTTCAATCGCGAAGACATGATTCTATTGACAAATAAACAGCGTCGCGATAACATTAACTGCGCCGACTTGGAATACGACGTCGTATTTTATGTTGGGCGTCGGAGGGTAATAACATGACGGTTGAAAAGGAGATTGACCAGATCAAGGATCGATTGATTCACGGTCTGTCGCCGACCAAAATCTATCTGTTTGGTTCGTTTGCCAGCGGAACGGCGAACGAAGACAGCGACCTGGATTTTTATGTCGTCGTTAAAGACGACGGACGAAATCTCGCGGATTTAACTGCTGACGCGTACAAGTCTATCAGAACGGTGAGGACGCGCGCCGTCGATATTATCGTGGGCGGCGAAAGTCGATTTGAGAGCAGAAAACATAGGGCTGGGATTGAGAATGAAGTAATGCTTAAAGGGAAGCTTTTGTATGGCTAACGAAACTGTTTTAGACGCTAAAGAATGGCTTTCCTATGCAGAATCAGACTTGGGCGTCGCCGATCATTTGTTTAAAACATATCGTCCGAAACCGTTGGAAATAATATGTTTTCATTGCCAACAAGCCGCCGAGAAGGCTGTAAAATCGATCATTGTTCTTAAAGGAAGCCAGGGAGGGCTTCCAAAGAGACACGACTTGTTTTTACTGCTTAATCAGGTCAAGAAATGGTTAAGATAGACGAAAAGTTTTACGATTATGCGGACGTCCTTACTCCTTACGTCATTGCAATGCGTTATCCTAACGAATTGTTTCTCGAAGAGCGTCATGCGAAGAAAGCTCTAGACATGGCGTCTGAATTTGTGAATTGGAGTAAATTCGTTATTGCCGAAACTTCCGAAAGGCAATGATTTTGCGTTTTAACGCAAATTTTTTTTCTGTTTCCGCGGGGGAACTGATTGAATGGATGAGACGGGCTCCCGGTTTTACTCTCGCGCGAGACGAGCGAACCGCTTCCAGTTGGTCTCCGCGGTTATTCTTACGACAAAGCGTTTCGCGCTCCGCGTCGATTTTTGCAAGTTTCTATGGAGATCGACAATGAAGATATTACGTCTAACGTTCGTACTCCTAATATGTTCGCTTTGGACTTTCAGCGCCGACGCGCAAGACGACAGGAACGAGAAGGAAGCGCTGGAGACGTTCAAGACGTTCCGGTCGTTTATTTTAAAAAAACAGGACTTTGCCGATTCGGTCAACAACAGTCAGGAAAGCGTCAAAACGTCGACGTTTGACGTTGAGTCCGCGAAGAACCGTAATCCCGACCGGAAGAAGGGCGGCTTCTTTTACGAACAAACGTTTGTCCTCAACGACGATACGACGGTAATCGCCAACTATCTGGTGTTTAAAGACTCGCAAGAAGCTTCGGACGCGCTGAATTCCCTCGCGCATGATTTTGCGAGCGCCGCGCGCGAACCCCCTCCGTATGTCAAAAGAGTTTTGGGACTAAAGAAACAGGAAAACGCGTATTACTATAACGAACCTTGCGGCTTTGCATTAAGAGTTCAGGCGGGCGCCGTTTGTTTTTTCATCGACGTTAAGTCGATAATCAAGCCGAAAGAAGATATTGTGAGGGAATGTTGCGAATACGTAAAGATTGTCGTTAAACGAATCAACGACAGGGAGAAATCGGAAAGCGAGGAACGGCGCCAATAAACGGCGACTGCTTGACAAGCGATAAGCGCGGCGTTACGATAGGGAAAGAGCGTTTTTTCACAGGGGATTGGACGGAGAACGTTGCGGTGAACGAAAAAAACGAGCTGGATTACGCCTGCGGGATATCTGACGAAGAATTGACGAGACTGTTTAAAGAATCGATACGAATCGATAATGAAATTCGCCGCATAAAAGGTCTGCCGATCGCCGGTTACGACGACGAGAAGAAGGCGTGTCTTGAATATCCCGACGGACGGAGAGAATATTTCAGGCAAGGTTCTTCGGCCGGAAGCGGTCCGACGGCTGACGCTGCAAGTAAGTAGGGCGACGCCGACTTCTTTCTCCCCAAATAACGCGTCGCCTGACCGCATATCCATCCGGGGATTTTTATCTCACCCTGTAACACTAATGTCTTGTATTAGCCGTTAAAAATCGTTATCGTGAACCAAACGTTTTTTACAGCATTACAGGGACGTTATAATGTCAAAGAACTCCATTGTTTCGGAAGTGCAAAGTGTTACGGGCATGAACGAACACTTGTTGAAACGACTTACCCTTACCTTAGGCACGTTGGCCTCGCAATCTGACAACCCCAGCATCAGCGATATTGCCAAAAACGACTCTGAACGAGTGGCAATCTCTCGTTTTTTTAACAACGAAAACGTAGACGCCGACGCCATTCTCGCTTCTCACGCTCGTATGACGGAGGAACGCGCTACTTCTCACAACGTCGTTCTTTTTGTGCAAGACACAACTGAAATATCGTTGCCGGAAAGCGTTTCCGGAATAGGTCCAACAAACAGTAGCAAATCTTACGGATACTATATTCATCCAGTTTTAGCGACGACTTCCGACGGATTACCCCTTGGTTGTTATGCGCACAAAATCTGGACACGAAGCAATGACCGTGTGAGGGGAAGAAAACGAGAAAATATGCTTCGTTCGATTCCAGCGGAGGAAAAAGAATCGATTCGCTGGCTTGAAGGTTATCAAGCGACCAGTGAATTTGCGCAACGTCATCCCGATATAATTTCCGTCTGTATTGGAGATAGCGAATCGGACATGTACGATCTTTATGCAATGGAACGTCCTGTCCCGAATCTTCATTTCCTTGTTCGAGCTTGTTACGAGCGTGTTTGTATCGAAAAAAATAGCAAAGAAGTCATGAAACTTAAAGACAAATTTGCTATCAGTTCTTACATGTACACGGATAAAATCAAGGTGCAAAAACGGACGACTAAACTCGACGGAAAACGTCATGAGTTTCGTGAAGACCGAGACGCGGAAGTAGAAGTTCGCTCCTGTGAAGTCTGTTTTAAGCGACCTAGTTACAACAAATTGTCAACGCAAGACGTGTCAATGAACGTTGTTTTTGTTAAAGAAATCAACCCTCCTGAGGGAGAAACTCCCGTTGAATGGACGCTTCTAACGACGCTTCCGGCATGTACGCAAGAAGAAGCAAAAAACGTCGTTAGCTACTATAAAACGCGTTGGCAAATCGAATTATTCTTCCGGACGCTGAAAGAAGGTTGCGCTATCGAAAAACGTCAACACGGTTCGTTTAAAAGCGCCAAAACATGCGCTTCTCTTTTGATGATCATCGCGTGGCACATCATGGCGATAACGTACACGCCTCGTCAACATCCAGAGGTAAGTAGCGAACTCTTTTTTGAACCCGACGAACAGAAAGCCTTATATGCTTTTGTGGATAACGCCGCAGAATTTCCAGAAGAACCGCCAACGATAGGTGAGTTTATTATTAAACTTGCGAAACTTGGCGGATATTCGCCGACGTCAAAATATCCGCCCGGAGTCAGAACGATTTGGAAAGCGGTTAACAAACTAATGATCATTACTGCTTGTTGGAAACAATTTACAGCAATGAATAATGTGTTTAGTCCTGAAAAAGGATAAAACCAATTAGTGTTACAGGGTGGGATTTTTATCCCCGGCTTGTTACGGCGTCGCCAAACGAACACGCGGGCCAATCGCGCGCTCCATGAGCGGCGATTGGCCCGCGTGGTTCTTTGCTTGAATCAGGTTCAGCCCTGCAGGACGTCGCGATCCTGTTCTTCGAGTTTCTGCTTGGCGACGAGGTTGACGTCGGTGAGCAGGTCGACGCGTTCGAACTGGTCGGCGACGGCGGGGGAGTGCGTTACCAGGATGAGCGCGACGTTTTCGTCGCGGCAGGTGTTGCGGAGCATGTCGACGACAAGTTGTTGATTGCCGACGTCGACGTTGGCGGTCGGCTCGTCGGCGAGGACGAGTTTCGGCTTGTTGGCGAGCGCGCGCGCGACCGAGACGCGCTGCTGTTCGCCGACGCTCATTTGGCCGGGCTTATGGTGGAGACGGTGGCCGAGCCCGACGCGTTCGAGAAGGTTGATCGCGCGCTTGCGGTCGTGTCCGCGCCCCGCGAACGCCATGCCGAGCTGAACGTTTTCAAGCGCCGTGAAGCCGGGCAGGAGATTGAACGTCTGGAAGACGTACCCGATGCGGCGCGCGCGGAACTGGTCGCGTTCCGATTCGTTTAAAATCGCCGTGTTCCAGCCGTCGATAAGGACCTGGCCGGACGTCGGACGCAAAATGCCCGCGATAATATGAAGCAACGTCGTCTTGCCGCAACCGCTCGGCCCTACGACGACGACCTGTTCGCCCGCGTCGACGCTCCAGCGCGGCACGTCTAAGATAGGAAGGTCGCCTCCGTCGGGTTCTTTATACGATTTTTTTAAATTTCTAAGCTCAAGCATCTTGCGTTTCTCGTAAGTAGTTATAGTTCGCCGGCAGGAACGCGCGCTTCCCGGCGCTTACGCGGGGTTAGACGCGTTCGCCGCGTATTTTATCCTATTTTGTCAATTTTTTCAAGAGTTTTTTACATTTTGAGCCTTTTCCGACAAGTTTTTTTCGAGGGAGGCCGAATATTTAATAATAATTTGCCTATTTTTACTATATTGAAATTATGGTAAAATACACAGGATTCTTGCGGGGTCGCTCGGGAAATGTTATGGCGACGCGCCTGTCGAAAATTGACCGGGGACGTTCCGTAACGTTGAACTTATTCGATTTTGGGGAATCTAATGATTGTTTCGTGTTGAATTAATCGACAAAGACGCTAAAATAGTTAAACAGGGTAATGTTTTTAGACGCGGCGCCGAGCAGCGCGCGTCTTACGATGACCAGGGGCGACGCGAAGTCGCAAGAGTACGCGATCCAAAAGGTCGCGCGGAAGGAATTGGAACCATGAGTTTTTCGTCGAAAATCAGTCAAGCGACGTCCGTCAAATCTCTTTTCAAAAAAGCGCGCGAGGAGCGTCGTCGCCGAACCCTGAAAGAATCGCGTCGCCGACGCCTGTTTGAAGCGTTGGAAGAGCGTCAGATGCTCGACGCGGCCTCTCTTCTTCCCGAAGTGATTACGATCGCCGACGCGAATTCCTATCATTACGCGTTCGAAGGCAAAGCGCGCGATCTTGTCGACGAAGGGACGATCGAAGGGCTGACGCCCTCCTTTGTCGAAGGCAGCCAGGTCGCGTTCACGATCATGAAGACGTCGACTAACGGCGCGACTTCTTCTCTTGGCGAGGTCGTTATTCAGCTCTTCAGCTCCGCCGACGAAGCGCCTAATTCCAGCTCGCGGTTCATTCAGCTTTGCCTCGACGACTACTACGAGGGGCTGACGTTCCACCGCATTATCCCCGGCTTCATGTTCCAGGGCGGATCGAGCGACGGGTACGGGTTCGAGGGCTCCGATTTAGGCCCGATCGCCGACGAATATTCGGACGTCCTGACGCACAGCGGGCGCGGCATGGTCGCGTACGCCAACTCCGGCTCGAACACGAGCAACGCGCAGTTCTACGTTACGTTCGACTCCGCCGACTGGCTTGACGGCGGCTACAACGTCTTCGGCTACGTCGTGAGCGGCTACGACGTGATCGACGCGATGGAACAGGCCGAAACGCACACGATCGACCATCCGACGAAAACGTATAGAAACGCGCAGGGCGAAATCGTTCCGTATCCTGTTCAGGACTATCCCGTCGAGACGTATACGATTACCGATATGCATATGGTCGGCTCCGCCGACGTCGCGAACGGCGCGCTGCGAATCGTCGCCGACGAAAACGCCTCGGGCAAGACGAAGATTTCGTTCACGTCGAGTCTTGCGGACGACGCGCTGAAATTCCAGGAGACGACCGTCTACGTCGGTCAGGAAGGGCTGAGTCAATACGTCGCCGAAGCGCTTGCGAAGACGAGTTTCGAATTGGTCGCGGGAGAGACGGTTTCCGCGAGTCTTCCTGTGAAATACGGCGACTACGATATCCAATATACGATCACGCCCGCGACGACGCCCGACGGCTATTCGATTACCTCGACCGATTCGTCGAACGCGAATTTCAGCCTGGTTACGACGCCCGCGGCCGGTCAGTTCACGACGTTGACCGTCAAGGCGACCCTTGCGAACGGCCTGACCGCGTCGGTCGATCAGCCGGTGTTCATTTCGCCGTCGAAGCCGACCGTCGCGCTTCAAAGTTCCGGCGACACGAAAGTCGGCGATCTTAACGACGGCGTGAAAATTATTTCGAGCGACCTTGCCGACTCCGCGCTCGATATCGCGGTTTCGTTCGCGGGGCTCAATCCCGGCGCGGCGACCGAAGCGCCGATCAACGTCTTTATCGACGGTTCTGAATACGCGTATACCGTCAAATCGCACAACTACGACTCCGAGACGAAGATCGACTCGTACGTCCTGACCCTCCAGCTCAAAGACTATCAGGCTCTGGACGACGGCATGCACGCGCTTTCCGTTCGCGAATTCATCCCGATCGATCGCGTGACGCCGTACGAGCGTTTGTACAGCGAATCGGTGATTTTCGACGTCCTGGTCGACACGCAGCCGCTGAGTTTCGTCGAGTCGGAGACGACGATCGACATTAACGTCGGCGACTGGGGCGCGCTTCAGTTGAATACGAACAAGGCGGACGAATTTGGCGTCGAACGCTCCGATATTGCGTTCTCGCTCGCGAACCCCGAAGCCGGGCCGCGCTTTATCTCCCTCAGCGAAGACGGCGTTTTCAGTTGGGACGACGTCGTGACGGACGACGCGGGCGTTTATTACGTCGACGTCAACGCGACCGACGCGCTTGGAAACGTCGCGACCGCGACGCTGACCTTAAACGTCGGATTCGTGCCGATTTTCAACGACGTCGATCCTCTCTCGGTTACGACGGGCCAGACCCTCGACGCGACGATTTCCGCTTATGTGCCCAGCGCGGAAACGGTCGACATGAAATACGAGCTTGTCGGCGAGTTCAAACCTTCCGGAATGACGATCAACGCGTCGACCGGAAACGTGACATGGGACGTCCCCGCGAATTATATTACCAATCCGAACATTCAGTCGAGCCAGACGGAGATCGTCGTTAAGGCGACGTCCCAACTCAAAAAGGCCGACGGAACGACCGTCGACGGATATTCGACCCTCAAGACGGTTCCTCTGACGATTGTCAATTCGAACTTCGACACGGAAACCAGCGCGCCCGAGTGGAACGCGATCGCCGATCAGACGGCGCGACCCGGCTCGCCGTTCCAGGTCGTCGTTCACGCGACGGCCGAAGGCGCCTCGGGCGTCAGGTACGAGCTGACGTCCGCGCCGAGCGGCATGACGGTCGACTCCGTTTCGGGAGCGATTTTATGGAACGTGCCGTCGAACTACTTCTCGTCCGACAAGATCAAGTCGGAAACGCTCGTCGTCACGGCGAAGGCGACGGCGATTGTCGGAACCGACGGCGGAACGGTCAATTACGGCGCCTCGTCGACCAAGTCGTTTAACCTGACGGTCGAGAACCCCGATTACGTCGATTACGCGCCCGTCTTTAGCGAACTGCAAGACGACGAAACGGCGCCGGGCGAACTCTTTGAAGCGACGATTACCGCGACCGACCCGAACGGTCTTGCCGACCGCGTCGCTCTGGAACTTGTGGGAAATTACCCCGAAAGCTTCCTGTTTGAAAGCGGCTCGATCAGCTGGTCGATTCCGGGCGACTATCTTACGACCCCGATCGCTTATCGCGTAATGAACGTTAAAGTTAAGGCGACGGAACAGTACCTGCAAGACGACGGAACTTACGAAAACGGCCTGTCGAGCGAAAAGACGTTTGAAGTTTACGTTCGCAACGACGACTTCAATCCCGACCATTCGGTCGCGCCGGTCTGGAACTCGATCGCCGCGCAGGAAGTCGAGGCGGGCCAAACGTTCGCGCTGACGGTCGTCGCGACCGCCGAAGGCGCGATTCATACCGGCGGTTCCGGGTCCGGAAGCGAAGGAAGCGAAGACCCCGATATCGGCGGCGACGCGACTCAGGACGACAAAGAATATCCCGTCGCGTACGAACTGACGTCCGCGCCCGCCGGCATGACGATTAACGCCAAAACGGGCGCGATCTCCTGGGCGGTTCCCGCGAACTACTTTACCGAAAATATACAGTCGGAAACGATTACCGTCGGTTTGAAAGCGACGACCGTGTTGTCGGAAACCGCGCCGACGGTCGATTACGGCGATTCTGCGACGACGTCCTTCGCGTTGACGATCAACAATCCGGACTACGTCGATCGGGCTCCGCAATTCGCCGATCTTACGCCGGTAACCGCGGCGACCGGAACAACTTATACCGCGACGATTTCCGCCGTCGACCCCGAGGGCGAAGCGGACAAGATCGTTTACGCGCTTGTCGGAGAAGACTATCCCGAGGAATTTACGTTTGACGGCGCGACCGGCGAGATTGTCTGGGCGATTCCGTCCGACTACCTCGCGAACAACGTAGAGGCGCAGACGTTCTTCTTCAAAATCAAGGCGACCGAACAGTATTTGCAGGAAGACGGAACGTACGAAAACGGCCTGTCGACCGAAAAGACGTTCTCGTTGCTCGTCGCGAATTCCAGTTATAACGTCGACGAAAGCGTCGATCCGGTCTTCGATCCGATCGCCGCGCAAAACGTCGTCGCCGGCCAGACGTTCGCGCTGACCGTCGTCGCGAAGGCGTCCAAAGAGGGGGCTGACGGAACGACGACCGAATATCCCGTCGAATATTCGCTTCTCGAAGGCGCGCCTGAGGGGATGACGATCGATTCGGATTCCGGCGCGATTTCCTGGGTCGTTCCCGAAGATTTTATTACTTCCGAACTGGTTGAAACGCAAAAGTTGACGATTAGCGTTATGGCGAAAACCGTCGTTGACGAGGGCGAAGGAACGACGAGCTACGGCGGGTCCGAGACGAAGTCGTTTGAACTGACCGTCAAGAATCCAAATTACAACCCCGAGCGCGCAAATTGGCAGGAATGGTTCGACGCGTGGGTCGACGCCGCGCAAACGCGTTACGACGGCCACGCTGGCAACCTTACCGAGTTCCTGAATTCGTATCTTGCGGCGGTCAACGCGCGTAAGGCGAGTCTTGCGACCGCCAAGGCGCAATACGCGAGCGGCGAAAAGACGCTTACGGAATTCATTCAGGAACGAGAAAAGGCCGTGACCGACTTCGACGACGCCGTCGCCGGAGCGCGCGAAGTTCTCGTGAACAAAGACGCGCTGGTCGATCAGGAATATTTCGCGAAGACCGAGTCGCTCAACAGCGCTTACGACGCGCTTTCGGCGAATACGGAGCTTACGAAGCCCGAGAATATCAAAGAGAAAGCCGAACAGGCGGCGGAGAAGGCCGTCGACGACACGATCGAGCGAGAAACCGGCTCGTCGAATTTCCGATTTGTCAATAAGAACAACGGCGCGAAAGTCGCGACGAATTTGCAGTCCGTGTTGAAACTCTGGCGCGAAGGCTATTCGTATCAGACCGTCTACGACGAAGTCTATTCGGATCAGCTCTTCACCGATTCGCTCGGCGACTGATCGCTTTTAGTCCTTAGCGATTTTGAATGAAAGCCCCCGACGCTTGTCCAACGACGAGCGTCGGGGCGCTTTTTTAGTCGAGGGGGAGTTTTTTTGAAGGGGGACTTTATTTTTTTTTTTTTTTTTGATTATAATGACAAGCGCTACCCTTAGACGTTGATATTTTTGCCTTTTAAATCAGGAGGTTATTCAAAGACTGTTGGAAAGCTTTGCTGTGAAGGGCGACGTTTTTTTGAGGACGTAAGAGATCATTTTTTTGGCGTTTTTGCGTTTTTAACAGAATTGAGTGCGAGGTAAATGATGACGTTGAGCGATAAAACTTGTTGGCGCGTTGCGTTTTGGACTCCTTTCTTTGGATGGGCAATCTTATTTATATGGGCCTATTTTGCATTTACCGGCAAGTTTGGATTGGCCAATTATCCGTTGGCGTACATTCCAATTGCGGCGCTGTGGGGCGTGTTTTTAGGTTCTTTATTGGGGATTTATTGCGCATGGCGCTATTGGAGACGTCAAACGCGAATCGCGACTCTCCTGGTTTCGATCTTATTAAACGTATGTTTGGTCGGTTTCTTTGTTTCGGAGCTGGTTTTTTAGTCGGCGCGTTCCGCGCGAAGCGCGGCTAGCCGTCGCGTGATCGCGACGGAAAATTTGCGTTAGCAAATTTTAGGAAACGTTGCGGCTGTTTCAATTCTCCAAATCAACACGAATCTTTGATTTGAGATTCAATTTAACGAGAGGGGACTATTGTAGATGAAAAGCTTAAGAATAAGAAACGTTTCGAGTATCTTATTACAGGCGGCGACGTTAGTTTGTCTTGGATGGTGGTTCCTTGCCGTAGCTACAATGTGGAATGGTTTACCGGGTAATTTAAGTTTTTGGAATGCTCTTCCCGGTAGTCCAGGTTTTTGGGAATCATTTGTTGTTTTGGGTATATGGGGTCCTTATGTGGGGGCGGCGCTTTCTTCACTTTCAATATGGACGGCGAATAAATGTCTGAGGATAACTGGAATTTTAACGTTTCTCCTTTGTCTGCCTTTTGTTATTATCGACTTAAACTGGATTGGTTTGATTGACTTGGACTGTTTTTTTTGATAGCGTTTTTTTTGAATGACGAGTTCATTTGGTCCTGTTTTGTGTTTACCGGCAAGTTTGGAAGGGTGCGTTGGTTATGAACTGGTTAAATAAAAAAGATCGGCAGTGTCTTTGCTTACAATTGGCGGCGCTTGTCTTTCTTGTTTTATGGCCGATTGGTGTTCGTCTGGCGTTCGATTCGCCCGGTTATGGCGTCGTGGTCGCCGTATTTGGGGTTCTGGGGCCTTTTTGCGGACTCTTGCTTTCTTTGATTTCCATATGGTTTGGAAACTTCTGGTTGAAAATTTCCGGATTTTTTACGTTTCTTCTTTGTCTTCCCTTAGCCGCTCATGTTTTAAATGGCGCAGGGGCGATACGCATGAGCGAATTCTGGCGTTATTGGCCTTTTTGAGATTTGGTTTCACATGGAAGAGATAATAGGCGGTATGAAGATGAAGAACTATTTGACGAAGAATCTTATCAAGATTCTGTTTTTATTGGCTTTTGCCGAAATAATTATTGCGCTCATTTCAATACGTTTTGACTTTCAAAAATGGCTTTTTGCTCCAAACGGCGTAAAAAGCTGTTTTGGTTTTCTTCATCCTGATCATTGGCAAGCTTCCGACGGATACGAATGGGTTTTGTTGTACTTTTTGAACGTTATTCTGTGGGGATGTTCCTTAGTAGGTATAATCTTTGGTCTGCTCGCCAGTATAAGAGACGTTGATAACGATGAGGAGGGGGGATTTCTTCGATTGTTTGACTTCTGCGCGGTAGCGTTGTTTACCTTTTTGAGTTGGTATTATCTCTGGTTTATTTACGCGGAAATCCGTAATTTAAGTTGAACGGCGTTGGCAATTACGAAAGAAACCGCCGCTTGTCGTTCGTTCGACAAGCGGCGGTTTCTGCATTTTCTGGTCGGCGCGTTCCGCTCGAAGCGCGGAACGCTTTTTCGTAGTTTTGGCGCCGCCTGGGGAAACGCGCGCTTCGTTGCGCGACGACTATCCGCGCTACGCGCGGGCCGCTTTTTGTGTAAATTACGGTGCGGCTTTGTTTTTGCTCGGCTTTTTCCGACGTCTTTCGACGTCGGCGGCGACTCCAGTCGCCGACTCTCCGCGCTTTGCGCGGGACGCTTTTCCGCTGGGTTTGCGCCGCTTGAGAAAGACGCGATTTGTTTCGCGACGTACAGCGACCAACGGGAGCGGGCGTCTACGCCTCGCGCGGTAGCGCGAACCGGGAGTCCGCCGTCGGACCGACCAACGGGAGCGGGCGTCTACGCCTCGCGCGGTAGCGCGAACCGTCAGCCGCGACGTCGCGGTCGGACCTAGAACCAGCTGGCGGTGAAGCCGCCGTCGACGTAGACGGGGGAACCGGTGATGTAGCTTCCGGCCTTCTTGGCGAGGAGCAGGATCGCGGCGCCGACAAGTTCGTTGGGGTCGCCGTAGCGGCGCATGGGCGTGCCGTTCATAATATTTTCGACGCGCTTGGCGTCGAGGAGTTTGCGGTTCTGTTCGGCGGGGAAGAAGCCGGGGCAAATCGCGTTGCAGCGAATTCCCTGCGTTCCAAATTCCTGCGCGATGTTGCGCGTAAGGTTGACGACGCCCGCCTTGCTTGCGGCGTAGGCGAAGACGCGCGAGAGCGGACGCGCGGAATTGACGCTTCCGATATTGAGAATCGAGCCGCCGTCTTTGTTTTTGAGCATCGCCTCAATAAAGACCTGGCACGAGAGCATCGTCCCTTTGAGGTTGACGGACATGATTTTGTCCCACTGATCGCCGTCGACGTCGAGGAAATTGTTGCCGACGTTGATTCCCGCGCAGTTGACGAGCATGTCGACCTGGCCGGTAAGCGCGAGCGCCGCTTCGCGCAATTCGCATAACGACGCTTTGTCGGTAACGTTGACGGTCTTATAGATCGCTTCGATTCCTTCCGCCTCGAGTTTGGCGACGGCGGTTTTGCACGCTTCTTCGTTGACGTCGGCGACGACGATTTTCGCGCCGTTTTTACCCAGGCCGGTCGAAAGACACAGCCCGAGCGCGCCCGCGCCGCCGATAACGACCGCGACTTGACCTTGCATGCCGAAAAGATCCTGTAAGAAATTAGCGTTGTCCATTTTCGTTCCTGATATGTCTGGAGGGAATTGAGCCTGACGTAAGCTCGCGTTGTCGTAATAGGTTATTTAACGCGGTTTTGAGCGTCGACTTTGACGACGTTCGCCTTGTAGTTTTTGAGTTCCGCTTCTTCGTATTCGGCGTAGGTGATAATCACGAGCACGTCGCCCTTGTACCCTTCGCGCGCGGCGGGGCCGTTGAGCATGACGGTTCCCGATCCGGCGGGCGCTTCGATCGCGTAAGTGACGAGCCGACTGCCGTTGTTGACGTTCAGCACGTGAACGAGTTCGCCCGGCAGAATATCTGCGGCTTTGAGCAGGTTGGAGTCGATCGCGACGCTGCCCTCGTATTCGAGATTGCAGTCGGTGAGGGTGGCGCGATGGATCTTCGATTTCAACATAGTGCGTCGCATGACGATAACACTTTCCTTTATGGCGAATAACTGCGAGCGTAATCGCGGCGCGCCAACGCGCCGCCGCGCTCCATTATACCGCGTCGGCGTTTTTGAAAAAGAGGAACGGCGGAGTCGTGCGCCGTTTCGTCGAAAAACGTCAAAGTTCGGTCGCAGATATTTTACGTTTTTTTCGCGGACGCGCTTGAAAGACGACGACGGGGAAGATACAATAGCACGTCGACGCGCGACTGGGCGCTTACGACGATTCCCTTTTTTAACGAGGCAACGAACTATGGCAAAAATCGACGTCTATAAGGATTGGTTGAAAATTGAGGCGACGAATCGCCCGCTCGATTATTATCAGCTCCTGAAACTCAAGAGATTTGAAGACGACGCCTCCGTTATTCGCAAGCGATATCGCGATTTGAACGCGTACGTTCGTAAATTCGCGACGGGCGATTTTATCGAAGAGTCGCAAGCGCTCCTGAACGAACTCGCCAAAGCGATGCTGTGCCTGACCGACGCGGAACGCAAAGCGGAATACGACCATTCGCTCGGTCGAAAATTCGAAGGCGCCGAGGAAACCAACGCGTACGGACGACGCACGCTCGAAGCGATTCTGTTGAGCGAGAATATCGTGACGCCCGAGGTTATTAAGAAGGCGAAGAATTTCGCCGACGCGGTCGGGCTCGATTTCCATCAGGCGCTCCTTCAGCAAAAGGGCGTCGACGCCGAAAAGGCCATGATCGCCTACGCGGAATCGGTCGGGCTGCCTTTCGTTAATTTGGACGACGTTCCGGTCGACGAGCATTTTGTTCCGTATATCAATCCCGTCACGGCGCGTCAAAATTCGTTTGTGCCCGTCATGTCCGACATGGGCAAGTTGATTTTGGCGTCCCCCGAACCGTTGGGAATCGACGTCGAGGACGAATTGCGCATGTTGTTCGACATGCCCGTGCGCAGCGCGATCTGCATGACCAATCAGGTGAACGCCGCGATTGCGAAATATTATCCGCGCGACGCGGTGCAGAAGCGGTACGTCAATCCCAACGCCGTCGACGACGAGCCGGTCAAGGCGAAGAAGGCTGAGAAAAAAGCCAAGCCCAAGCCCGTGAAAGCCGTCGAAGAGGACGACGAAGACGAGGTCGAAATGTCCGACGCCGCGAAGAAGAATCGAATTAAAATCTCGATTTTGTGCTTCAACTTTGCGTTTATGCTCGGCGCGTTCGGAACGTATTTTGGCGTCAAACACGCCGCCACGTGGAAAATTGTCGCCGCCGGCCTGGTTCTCGGCGCGATCGCCGGAGCCTGCGGCTGGTTCTTCTCCCCCAAAGAAGTCGACGAAGAATAGAAGCCGGGGCTTCAAAGCCCCGAACGGCGCAGTTTTTGGTAAACACGACGATTTCATGAGAGCCGCAAACGGTAGGCGGCGAAGTCCGCCGGACGCTGCAGGCAAACAGGGCGACGCGACGATTTCGTGTTCTCAAACAACGCGGCGCCCAAAGCACGTTCGCAAGCCGCAGGCAGTAGCGCGCTTTGTCGCGCGTATGCCGCAGGCAAATATGTCGGCGCGTTGATCTATAAGAAAAGCCGGGGCTGAAAAGCCCCGGACAGCTATGCAATTGGCGACGCAATGATTTCACAAGAGCCGCAAGCGGTAGGCGGCGAAGTCCGCCGAACGCTGTAGGCAAACATGTCGACGCGTTGATTTATGCTCTCGAGCAACGCGCCGTACAGGCGTAGCGTCCTCAACTAACGCGTCCCGACGCAATTTCTTAAGCAGTTGTTTCGCAGGGATAAAATGAATTTCAACGTCAAACAATTCGACCAATATCGAGAAGACAACCGTCTCGAAGTAAAACAGGCGACGGGCGGTTTGCCGAACTCGTTGTGGGAGACGTATTCGGCGTTCGCCAATACGAGCGGCGGTTGTATTGTTCTTGGCGTCAAAGAGCTTGACGATAAGTCCTGGGTTGCGACAGGGCTCAAAAACGCGAATAAAACCAAAAAGGATTTCTTTGATCTTCTTCATAATCAGCGGAAAGTTAGCGTTCCTCTCGTCGGCGATCAGGACGCGACGATTTATCAGGTCGACGGGGTCGAGATTCTTGTGATCAACGTGCCGAAAGCGTCCCGCGAAGACAAACCGGTTTTTATCAACGACGATATATGGGGCGGAACGTATCAGCGCGACGGCGAAGGCGATTACCACTGCTCTAAAGGGGCGGTTTTAGCGATGTTGCGCGATCAAACCGCCAAATCTTCCGATATGAAGGTCTTGGAAAACAAAGAGATCTCCGATTTTAATCAAGACAGCGTAAAAGCGTATCGACTTCGGTACAACGCCGCGCATGAAGAAAGTCCGCGAACGCAATTGCCCGACGACGAGTTCCTGTTGCAAATTGGCGCGGCAAGCGAAGAAACTGAAGACGGAAGAATCCATCCGACCGCCGCAGGTCTTTTGATGTTTGGCGTTTACCACAAAATAATGCGAGAGTATCCCAATTTTCTACTCGACTATTACGAAAAGTACGATCCGGCGTTACGTTGGACCGATCGGCTTGCTTCGCATAACGGGGACTGGTCGGGAAACATTTACGATTTCTACTCGAAGACGTATATGAAAATCGCCGTCGATTTAAAGAAGCCGTTTCGCCTGAACGGGATATACAGAGTCGACGACACGCCGATTCATGTGGCCGTACGAGAGGTTTTGTGCAATTGCCTTTCGAACGCGGATTTCTTTTTGCGCGGAAGCGTTAAAGTGGAAAAGTATCCGGACAAGCTGGTTTTTACGAATCCCGGCACGATCCTTTTAGGAAAAAAGCAGGCGCTTCGCGGCGGAAAGTCCGAACCGCGCAACAGGACGATCCTCAACATGCTCAATTACATCGGCGTAGGGGAACGCGCGGGCAGCGGCGTTCCTAACGTCTTTAATATCTGGAAAAACGAAGGATTGGACGAGCCGATTGTCGAGGAAGAAAGCGGGCGCGAAGGAACAATTTGTACGATCGTAACCCTGCCTTTGTCGAAAAACGTCATTAATTCGCTCTTCTGGGAAAAGACGGAAAAGGAACAAAAAAGAAACAGGAAAGGAACAAGAAGTTCTGATTCCAGGAAAGTTGCGAAAAAGAACGAGGAGAACGTAGCAGACGAGATTCCAACATGGGCGTCAAAAAAAACTCGCGATTTGTTGACGAGTTATTCGGACTCGAAACGCCGGTCTATGCTCGTCATACTTAGCTCTATTAAGACGGATAACAAAACGTCCTCGGCGCAGATTGCCGCAACCGCCAATTTGTCTGCGAGAACCGTTCAAAGGTACATTAAAGAATTGCGTGAAAACGGCGTCGTCAGTCGTAAAAGAAACGACAGAAGCGGTTACTGGATTATCAACAAATAACGCTACGATTTTGCTAAACCATTATATTTGTCGTAGTTTGTCGTGGTTTGTCGTGGTTTGTCGTAGTTTGTCGTGGTTTGTCGTAGTTTGTCGTAGTTTGTCGTAGTTTGTCGTAGTTTGTCGTAGTTTGTCGTAGTTTGTCGTAG
>JAFZNK010000046.1 GCA_017550965.1 Thermoguttaceae bacterium | reverse complement strand
GCAAGAGTATTTCCTAATAGATCGGAACTTTTATCTTCAACGTCCCGACCTGCTTCAAACGGGACGTACGTTATTTGGTTCGCCGCCCGCTAAACATCAACAACTTGAAGACCATTACTTCGGAGCCATTAAACCGAGAATTCTCAACTTTATGGCGGAGGTGGAAGAAGAACTTTGGCGCTTAGGCATTCCCGCTCGTACGCGACATAACGAAGTTGCGCCCGCCCAGTTTGAACTTGCCCCGACTTTTGAAGATCTCAACCTTGCCGTCGATCACAATATGTTGACGATGGAAATATTGCGTAGAGTCGCTGAAAAGAACGGGCTCGTATGTCTTTTGCATGAAAAACCGTTTGCCGGCGTAAACGGTTCCGGCAAACACAACAATTGGTCCGTAATGTATGGATCGCGCAATCTTCTCGATCCGGGAGACGATCCGCGTCGAAATCCAATTTTTCTCGCTTTTTTGACCGCTATCATCCGGGCGGTCGATCTTCACGGCGATCTCTTACGTTGTTCAACAGTCACCATTGGAAACGACTATCGACTCGGAGCAAACGAGGCGCCCCCCGCAATCATGTCGATTTACCTGGGAAAACGTCTCAATAAGGTTCTCCAACAGGTGGAAGACGGGGTGTTTGAAGACTATCCGACAAAAGTCCCTCAGTTACAAGTCGGGGTTGCGACCAGTCCAAACGTGCGAAGCGACGACGACGATCGCAATAGAACCAGTCCCCTGGCTTTTACTGGAAACAAATTCGAATTTCGCGCTTGCGGTTCGAGCCAATCGTGCGCAGGGTTCAATATCTTTATGAACGTCGCCGTTGCCGAATCGCTTGACTATATTTCAGATCGCATTGAAAAATTCGTCAATTCCCCCTCAAAGTTTGAATCAAAGCTTCAAACTCTGCTCGGAGAAATTATAGCGGAGCATAAGCGAATTATCTACAACGAAAACAACTACAGTCAATCGTGGATTGAGGAAGCGGAAAAACGAGGATTGCCTAATTTGAAAACCTCCTTGGAAGCGCTTCGTCCTCTCCTCGACCAAGGAAACCAGCAACTTCTCGAGAAATACAAGGTTTTCAAGTCGAATGAAATGCTTTCTCGCCATGAAATCATGGTGGAAGAATATGTAAGGAAGATCCAAATAGAAGGAGAAGTTACGCGCTCTATGGCGCAGAACTTGATCTTCCCAGTCGTTTTAGAAGAATACGGAGAACTGGTTCAATCATTAAAGACGGCTCAAGAAGCGGGGATTGTCGCCGGTTTATCGGCTCTTAAAAGTTCAATAGAAGCAATTGGATCTTTGCTGGACGAAATGCAAACCAGAATCGCGGAAACGGCGGCGATTAAAGTTGTGAACGTCGACAATTGTCAGGAGTTCATTCAAAAGACTCGCGATCTCCGCCAAGTCGTTGACAGACTCGAAAAACTCGTCGACGACAGAAGGTGGCCGTTGCCCAAATACCGTGAAATGCTCTTCATTTATTAGAGCTAAATAATCAGGCGTCTTACGGAGACAAGCGAATCAACTGTTTTCTCCATTAAGACGTCTGTCTTTAGTTTTAGAATTACCCGACTTTGAGAGCCTTGCTTCGGTTCAAGCGACTCTCGTCGTTTTCCTGACTAGATTCAAAACAGCCCCGAAGTATTTCGCGTTCGGAAGAGCCGGTCGACGATCCGCCATCAGAAGCTTCGACTGACTGCAAATCGTCGGACGCGAAGTCTGTTTCCGACTCTTCCCGATCATTTTCGATATCTTCTCGCAAAAACTTTTTTTCCAACGCGATTTCGTATCGCCATCGGAAAGAAGCGTCTAGTTTTTCCAAGGCCGTCAACATACGTTTAGCTTCCGGAAAACGCTTCACATGCCTATACAAAGTCGCTAAAAACAAAATAGCGTCTGCGTCCAGCGGATTCTTTTTGAGGATCTTTTTAAGGCAACATTCCGTTTCAAACCAATTCCCTCGGAGATAATGGGTTTGCGCTTCAAGAAACGCCTCGCCGCGAGAATCGGATCTTCTCATTTTTTCGTATTGTTTTAAACGAACGCTTGCAATAACGCTCAAAAAAACCCAAGAGACAAAAAGACCAACGTGCAGAGAATTCTTAACAAACTGAGAAAGAAAATCACACCATAAAAAATCCAAAGCTAAAGTCGCTTGACAGAGCGCGCCGAACACGAGAGCTATGGCGAGCTGACTCCAAAGACCGTAACGAAAGACTCCGTTAAAACCCGGCCATAAGAAGGAAAATGGCGCGACGATGAACTTCAATTGAGGACGCTCCTTGCCCTGAATCCTAATATCGAAAAGAGTCCTTTCTCTTCCGCTTCAAACGTTCGACAATTCCCCTTTCACAAAACGAGAATTCGCTAAATACCGCGTGAAAACTACGCGTAAGGTCATCTTACAATCGACGGATAATCTTGTCAACGCTGATTTTTTTGCTATCATTTCAGGGGGTCGGTTAGACTAAGAGGCGCTTTAATTGAAAATCGTTTTCGTTTTAACGATTCGCCCATGAGCGATAAATTAATGCATCCAGAAATAATCACACTTCACGATTTAAAAGACGATTCGGAAGTCGTCGTCCAATGCGTAGAAACGCTACGTAAAGGCCGACTTGTCGTTTTTCCAACGGAAACAGTCTACGGTCTTGCAGCTTTGGCTTCCGACGCCGAAGCCGTAAAAAGGCTGTGCGTCGAAAAGGGACGACGTGTCGGTCACGCGTTGCCGATCGCTATCTCTGGATATAGAGAGCTCAAACGCTATATCCCTAACGCCCCAATGCTGGCGTTTCGACTCGCAAGACGCTTTTGGCCAGGCCCGTTAACGCTTGTTTTAGACGCGTCCGCTCCGGACTGCGAATTGAACAAACTCCCCGAACTGTCGCGCAAGGCGATCATGCCTGAAGGAACCGTCGGTCTCAGAACACCAAGAAACCCTTTTTTACTGCGTGTTCTTCAGGCGCTTGACGAACCGGTCGTTCTCACCAGCGCCAATCTCTCGGGAGAGTCGCCTGCAACGTCGGCGTCCGAAGTTCAAGACGCTTTGGGGGAAAAACCGGATCTCGTTATCGACGACGGAAAAGCCGCTTTTGGCCGTCCGTCAACTGTCGTAAAAATTTGTGGCAAAGAGACGACTATTCTCCGCGAAGGCGCAATTCCAGCGTCAAAAATCCGTCAAGCGACAGCAAAAGTTATTGTTTTTGTTTGCACGGGCAACACTTGCCGAAGCCCCATGGCTGAGGTTATTTGTCAAAAACTACTTGCCGAGCAGTTAAGGGTTCCAATTGACGAGCTTGAAAACAAGGGATACGTCGTCCTTTCCGCTGGCGTCGCGACGCAGAATTTCTGTCCGGCCAGCGAACAAGCGCGTCAAGTCGTCTCTCAAGAATACGGGCTCTCGCTCGACGAGCACGCCTCGCACCTCTTCGATTCAGCGTTCGCTCAAATAGCCGACGTCGTTCTTACGATGAGTAATTCCCATAAGGAAGCGTTATTACGTTCATTTCCCGAATTAAACGATCGTATTTCGGTTTTAAGGAACGACGGTTTGGATATAGCCGATCCTTATGGAGCTCCGACGTCCGTATACTTATCGTGCGCGAAACAAATAGAGAGTCAGATACGTTCGAGACTCCCTGAATTGCTCGACTAGACGGAGAAGCAATTCTGTTTTTTCACTATTTATTCGACGATACTTTGGATCTTTTAATTCAATGAAAAACCTTGCCGACTACATTCGTTCCCTTCCCGATTTCCCTAAACCTGGAATTATTTTTCGCGATATCGTTCCGTTAATTGAAGACCCGCAAGGATTTCGAGGCGCAATTGACGCGTTAAGAGAAGGCGTCGCGTCATGGGGACCGATTGACAAAATAGCTGCGCCCGAAGCTCGCGGATTCATTTTTGCCGCTCCGCTCGCCTATCTGCTTAACGCGGGCGTCGTCCTCATGCGCAAACCCGGAAAACTCCCGTTTGAAACAGTTTCAGAAGAGTATTCGCTGGAATATGGAACCAATACTATCGAAATGCACTCCGACTCTATCAAGCCGGGAGATCGCGTCTTGATTCTGGACGACCTTCTGGCGACTGGAGGCACTGTGGCCGCTTGTCGAGACCTTATCGAAAGACAAGGCGGAACGGTTATCGGAGCCGCGTTTATCATCGAATTAGTCGACCTAAAAGGACGCGAAAAACTCAACAACTTGCCGATCTTTGCTCCCGTTGTTTTTGAAGGAGAATAAACAAATACGCGTTGTCGGTAAAATAACGAAAAAGTTGAAGAAGCGGCTTTCAAAAGCCGATATTCTCGCTGCGTCGTGCTGTAAAAAGCGTGAAAACAGCTTTTCAGAATTGGCGACGTTCCCCGAATTAGCGACTAAACCGAGAATAACATGGATCCCCTTAAAAGATTAGACGGTATCGAGAGCCTTGTCGGATCGACGCCCCTATTAAAGATTGACCTCCTTTGGCGCGGAAAACCGCGATCGATATTTGCAAAAGCCGAATATTTGAACTTGACCGGCTCTATTAAAGACCGTATGGCGATGCATATCCTTCGCAAAGGATTGTTGAATGGAACTCTGAAACGCGGGATGACGATCGTCGAAGCGACGAGCGGAAACACGGGAGTCTCTTTTTCTGCCCTCGGTCGGCTTATTGGCTGCCCCGTCGTCATCTATATGCCTGACTGGATGTCGATCGAACGCATTAATCTGATGAAGGCGTATGGGGCGGAAGTTCGGTTGGTTTCCCATGAAGAAGGCGGTTTCAAAGGATCGATCGCATTGGCCGACCAGATGAAAGTCGACGATCCTGACGGAGTCTTCCTACCTCGCCAATTCGACAACGAAGACAACTGCGAATCCCATTTTCTTTCCACCGGTCCCGAAATCGTCATTCAGCTCGCTCGTCAACAGCGTCGCGCGGACGCGTTTGTCGCAGGCGTCGGCACAGGCGGCACCGTCATGGGATGCGGCAAGTTTCTCCGTAAACTGTTCCCCGACTGCAAAATTCACCCGCTTGAACCGTCCAGCTCCCCGACGCTTTCGACCGGCTATAAGATCGGTTTTCATCGCATTCAGGGTATTTCGGACGAATTCATCCCCGCTATTTTAAAGCTGGACGAGTTGGATTCTGTCGTCAGAGTCGACGACGGAGACGCCATCCTCGCCGCTCAGGCTCTGTCGCGCAATCTGGGACTTGGCGTCGGTATTTCGGCTGGCGGCAACTTTCTCGGCGCGTTGAAATTACTCAATCAAATGCCGGAGGAACAGGCGCAGAATTCGACGATCGTCACTGTCTTCGTAGACGACAACAAAAAATATTTGTCGACAGATTACTCAAAAATTGAGGAGCCGAAAGAGGGATTCCTTATGCCGGAAATCGAGTTGTTGCAAGTAACGTCCGTCGGCGTTAAGTGATTGTCTCTTTTTAGATATGACAAAAAGGACGACGTGTTAAGCGCCGTCCTTTTTTATTCTTAATTCTCAGAAACGCAATAATTCGTAGTTTCAGGAAATTGACAAAAACTATTCCCAAGAAAGAGAATCAAGTCCAAACATCGTTCCAATCGATCGAGGATCTTTTTCTAAAAGTTCTACCGTCATCTCGCCGTTTTCGCCGGCGGTCTTAGGAACTGCGATTCTAATTTCCCTACGCTCAACGGCGTCTGAATTATAAAAATTCAAAGGATCGCCAACTTTTTCGCCGTTCCAATAAATCTGCGCTCGCCCGTAATCTTTCGCAACGGTGCAACCCAAAATCATCGTCGTTTTGTCTGCTGGGACGCTATTAACCTTCAAGATCAACTTGTCGCCCGTTTTTCCATCGCGCCACCATAGTTGCTTAGAATTCTTCCACGCAAATTTGCCGTCGTTTTCAAACCCCTTCATATCTTGAACGCTAATCGAACCGGCAGGAGCGTCGCCTGTTACTTCAAAAGAATCGAATTTATACGAATACTTGAGGTTATAGTCGACAGGTTTAGCCGCCTCGTCTTCAAGTTCGCTTCGGCTAGGTCCGACGCCTTCGACAATTTTAGCGCCGGGAAGACCGTACCAAAACGTCGCGACCGCATAATCGACAATAGTCGCCTCCCAATGCCAGACCTCCATATCAAAGCGAAGCGAATCGGTAAACGAAACGCCGTCTAACGAACGAAAACGCAAATTTGTCGTATTGCCAAAATTCGCGGGACCCTGGCAACGAGGTTGAGCGTGAAAAGGATCTTCAAAGAAACTCGGCGTGCACCATGCGTATCCGTAATAATCTTCCGTCCCTGTTCCGAAATGGGAAGGAAACGTCTCTCCGTCGACATAGATTTTTTCATCCCCTTCTCCCCACCAGGCGGACACGGGATTAACGACGGAAAGAACGTCGCCGACATACACGCCCGTTCCAGAAATCGCCGTATAATTCCAATCCTTCGTTCCGTTTCCGCCTATCGTTTCAATACCGCGCTCCTGGCGCCAATTTGCATGGAAATACATGTTTCTTTCCGTCCATGGAGTTTTGACATAGTAAACTTCACAGTCGACGTCTACGTCGGACGAGCCGTAATTAATAAAGGAAACGCAAGCCTCTTTTTGATAGGGCATTCTCCAATAAGCCTTCATCACGCCGTCTTTACTCACTTCCGTATACCAGGATTTATACGGATTAATGCCGATGCCGCTGCCAAAAAACTCGCCGATCGGAGCCCATACGGTTTCTTCTCCGTCAAACGAAATAGAAATAGCGACGTTACGCGTCGCGGCCGGGATATCTTCTGCAGAAAGCTTTACCGCTATTTCGGCGATAGCGCCGGGGCCCTTGATTTTAAAAGCGTCAACAAGTCCTTCCATCGTTTCAGAATCGATATGTCGTTTATATCCCTGAACTTCTCCGGTTTTCGCGGAAATTTCCGGATTGAGCAACGCCTTATTGGTCGCAGAAATTTTGTCTTTGAGCGTTAAATACGTCTCTTTCGTAAAAGATTCGACAGTCGTGTCGTTCGAATATGTGCGGTAATCAATTTGATAGTAAAGATTCCCCTGTTCTTTCATATTGTCGCAAGTTACCTTAATGCTTTTCGCATAAGGAATTGGCAAATAGAGATTGCGACCGCGGGCACGTTCCGCCGACAAGGGGGCGCCGCATAATTGTTCGCCGCCGACTACGTCGGCGACGTTCCCGCTAATTGTCGGTTCGGTCGCGCCGTCAATGTAAACGTAAAAATTGTTCTTATAATGAGGAGCGGTAATCCACCAACGAACAATAGCTCCGGGACCTTGCGCCTCCATCAACACGCTTTCTTCGCGATCCCCGTTCTGTTCGACGCGAATAAACTGAGACGCGTCAGCGTTTGCAAACCAGTTCTCGTCGGGACTTTTAGCGGCGCGGTCGTAACTACTCGCCTGCCTGCAAACGTAATTTGGAACCTGAGTAACCGCGTTACGGTCAAGCATTTCATCGAGCAAAGACGACGTAGAAACCGTCTGTGCAGACGCTAAACAAGCGCTCAATAGTACCGCGTTCAACGCAATCGTTTTTATTAAACGGCTGAATATCTTCGTCATAGCAAACACCTTCTCAAATTAAAGGCTAAATTAACAACAAGGAAAGACGCTACGTCGACGAGACGAGATCAAAATCCCGTCTTAATCAACCACGCCTCGCTTCGTTCGCGCCAACTTCCAGCGTTTTCAAGCGGAAGCCAATTATAAAAACCATGAACGGCTCCGGCGTAAATGTGCAATTCGCAGGAGACGTTCATTTTACGCAACTTCTTATATATCTCGACAGAGCCCAACGGCGAATAAATATCGGAATCTCCGTGCATTATACACATCGGGGGAGTGTGCGCGTCAAAATGAAAATCGTCCAATAACGCGGCGCCCTCGCCTCCGTTGACGTTTGGACCTTCCTCGCCGTCGTCAAGAACAAACGCCGGATAAACGGGCAACGCAAAGGCCACGTTGGCGGGCAGTTTATCGAGATCGTCTTCAGGCTCGTAGGACTGAGTTTCAGAATTCAGCGCGACATACAACGCAAGACAACCGCCGGCCGAATAACCTTGAACGCCGATTTTGTTGGGATCTATCCCGTATTTGTCCGCATTGGCGCGCAAATATCTAACGGCGCGTTGCGCGTCTTGAAAAGCGAGCCAATAGATAGGCTTGTCTTTAGGCCTTGGCACACGATAGACGAGCACAGCGGCAAATCGGCCTTTACTATTCCAATACCGAGCGTTAAAAATCCCTTCAGGCCCGTAATAACAGTTATTAAAACCTCCTCCCGGAAGCAAAAGCATGCAGGTATCGGACGTCTGGTTCTCCGGACGAAAAATTAACAACTGAGGAACGGTAACTTTGTCGGCATAGCCTGGCTGACTCTCAACATTGGCTTCGCGAACCGACTCGCCGGGCGCCAGTCCTTCCCAAAGATCGATCTTTTCCGACGGCTCTTGAGCTGCGCAAACGGAAAAACCGCCGATGAGAAAAGAGAGAAGAACTGAATAAACTATTTTTTTAAAAGCGTGTACAAAGGTCAACGTCTTAATACCCCATCTTTTTCAACCAAGCGTAGCATCGATCTTGCCAGGTCTGAGCGTTTGGAAGATCGTCCCAAAACATAAATCCATGAGGAGCTCCGGCAAAAATATGTAACTCGCAGGAAATACCCATCTTGCGAAGCTTTTTGTAAATCTCGACGGAACCTAGTGGAGAATAAATATCCGCGTCCCCATGAATCAAGCACATCGGAGGCGTTTGTTCGTCAAAATGGAGATCGTCAATAAGAGTCGCGCCTTCTCCTTTGTTTGCGTTGGCGTCAGTCGCCCCGTCTGTCAGAACGTAGGCAGGATAAACAGGAATCGCAAAAGCAACGCTTGCAGGCAAATCGTCCATCTCGTCAATCGGATCGTAAGACTGAGTCGTCGAATTAACCGCCGTGTGAACAGTAAGGTAACTACCTGCCGAAAAACCCTGGACGCCTATTTTGTCAGGGTTAATTCCATATTTGTCCGCGTTAGCTTTCATATAACGCACCGCGCGTTGAGCGTCTTGGAACGCGGACATGTAAATAGGACCAGACTTAGGTCGGGGAACGCGATAGACTAACACCGCAGAAACAAATCCCTTTTCATTCCAGTATTTAGCGACAGGAATCCCCTCGTTATGATAAAAACAAACATTAAACCCGCCGCCCGGAAACACCAAAACGCAAGCGTCCGACGTTTGTTTTTCAGGTCTAAAAATCAGCAGTTGCGGAGTCGTAACCACTTGCGCGGGCGTATTGGGAACGTTTGGATCTTCAACGTTTGGCTCACGAACAGTTTCGCCTGGAGCGAGATTTGGCCAAAGTTCGACTTTTTCTTGAGCGACAGAAGCACGAGTCGTCGCTAAAGCTAAACATAACGCGATAAAACAAACAACTGAAAAGATTCTCTTCGTCATGGAACAGTTCTCATAAGGAGGCAAATTAAGTACCAACGAACAACGTTCGTTTCCAATCAACGAAAGCATTATAAGGGAACGGAACGACAAATTCAATTATTATCGCCCCTTTTATTCAAATAACAAAAGAATTCAAAGGGACGTTTTCAAATTTTTAGAGTTAGAGATTGATTTGATTAAACGTCTCAATTAGAATTACGCAAAGCGTTTTCAAATCTTGCTTTTTTAGAACTATCCTAAGGAGCGCACTATGCAACAACGTCGACTGTTCTCGTTATTACTTACGTTGCTATTATTCGCAATTCCCTCTTATACACAACCAGTTCGAGCGCAAAACAACGACGATTTGTCAAATGCCGCGGTAGAACTCCCGTCCAAAGAAAAGTTTCGTATCGTCGTTCTGGCCGGCCAATCTAATATGGCCGGACGCGGTTTTGTCGAAGAAGAAGATAAAATTCCTATTCCCCGCGTTTATATGTTGAGTAAAGAAGGTCAATGGGTTCCCGCCGTCGATCCTGTCCACTATGACAAACCCTCGGCGGGAGTCGGACCTGGCCGAGCATTCGCCCAGCTACTCGTCGAATCAGATCCGACAATTGCTGTAGGGCTGGTCCCAACCGCATGCGGCGGTTCCTCGATAGACCACTGGGAACCTGGAGTTTTTTTCAATCAGACAAAATCTTATCCATTTGACGACGCGATTTCACGGACAAAACGAGCGTTGGAAGACGGCGAACTTGAAGCGATTTTGTGGAGGCAGGGCGAATCGGACGCAACCGTGCAAAAAGCGGTTAATCATGCGGAAAAGTTACAGACGTTCTTTGAAAGGTTTCGAAAGGAATTTGACGCGCCCAACTTGCCAATCTTAATCGGGGAACTATTCTATGAAGAAGAAACCGACGGTTCGCAAGCTATTCACAGGGCTCAGCTAGAAGTCGTTGAAAAACTGCAACCTGCGGCTTTTGTCTCCGCAGAGGGAACAGTTCTCAATCCCGACCGAATCCATTTTGATCGCCAAAGCCAAATTGAGCAGGGCAAACGTTTTTTCAAAGCTCTTCAAACGCTCAAGGAGCAAGGAAACGACCGATAGCCGCGTCGACGATTCCCAAATAGCTACGCCGAGCGATAGGAAAAATCGCTCGGCGTTCAACGTTAAGCAAAGATCAACGTTCCGTGAAGGCGACAGAATGATTTCAACGATTGAGAAAACGCCAAAGTTGTTCCGGATCGGAGAAGTCCGGAATAATACAATCCGCGCCGGCTTCAAGTAAGAACTCCCGTTTATGAGCGTTAACGCCGACGCGTTCCGCTTCGTTTGTCGCCACGCCAACTGCGTATCCGCCATATTTCTTGACCGCTTTGACGTCAAAACCGCCGTCGCCAAATCCGACCAAGTCCTCGCCCGTCCAACCGTTCGTTTCGAGCAAACGGTTAATGACGTCGTCTTTTTCGCAGGGCGTTCCGTCTTCTCGCGCTCCGTAAACGCCTTGATCGAAAAAAACGGTAAGACCGAGTCTGTCGCATTCCTCCTTTAGTCGTCTTTCGTCAGTGCCGCTCGCCAGACAAAGAGCGACTCCGTTCGATTTCAAAATTTTCAAGAAATCTAAAACGCCCGGAGTAACGACGTCGGCAACAGTTTTCTCGCCGGAATCTAAACTCGCAAATATCGACTCGACAAGTTTATCAAGTTCCAGATCGTATCGCTCCTTGTATACGATCGGTTCCTCCGGAACGCCGCCGCGTTTTGCAATTTCCTCCGCCAAATGAGCGCCCAGCTCAATCATAGGTCGACCGGTTTCCTTTTCAATGTAGGCGCGAACGATCGGTTCAACTTCCTCTTTGACGACTCCTGGGAGAGCCGTAAGACTATCGCAAGCGGAAGCGGCGACAACGTCTTGCCACCCGCGTCTCAACGCCGCGACGGTGCCGTCGAAATCGAAAAAGGCCGCCTTAATTCTTCGCCCGACTTTCGGGTAATTCACAACTTCAACGTCAAAATTCAAAGGAAGAATCTTTTGCATAAGCGACACTATCGCGTGTTCATAAAGCATATGCATGTCTTCTAATTGTTCCATCGAATTCGTCGGAGCAATTAAAATCTCATCGCAATAATTCTTCATTTTGCCGCCGTCGCGTCCTCCAAACCCAATAGTAACCATTCCCATGGAACGCGCGGTTTGCAAAGCTTTGACGATATTAGGCGAATTGCCGCTTCCGCTGAATACGATCAGTAAATCACCCGGTTCGGCGTACGTCTGTAGTTGAATAGCGTAAATATCCTCGTATGCAAAGTCGTTGGCAAGGCAAGTGATAATAGGAGAGCTGTCGTTAAGACAAGCGGCGCGAAAACCGACGCGACCTTGAACGCGAGCTCCTTTGACAAGATCGTTGCACATATGAGAAGCGGTCGCGGCGCTCCCTCCGTTGCCGGCGGTAAAAATACGCTTGCCGTCTTGTTTCGTCGCCAAAATAAGCCCCGCTATGCGCGCAAGAACGTCAAAATTCGTACGCATGAGAGCCGTTGACGCCTGTCGCGCATAATCTGTTAAAAACGTAGCCGCGTCATTTTCGTTATAATTCATCAGTGTTCCCTAATCGCCTAATAACGTCGATACTATCCTCGATTAAGACAAGAACGAATCTATTTCGAACGCCTTGTCCTACAAAAAACCGCTTTGATCACGGCCTTTTGCAGGCAGTCCATTATACCCATCGAACCGACTTCTTCAAGAAGTAGAACGTTGTCTTCATTCTCGCGAAAAATTTCATTTTTTTTGACTTTTATGTTTGAAAACAACGTAATAGGCTTGTATACTAAACGAGGGGCGTTTTAGACAACTACGACAACCGTGTAATAGAACGTCCTGTTGTTGCCGTCGGTTAGTCGCAAGTCGATCAAGCCGCGTATTAGTATCGTTATTCATCTAAGCATAAGGATATTCGTAATGGAAATTATGCCCGTCGGCGTTTTCGCCAGTATCGACGCCGGTCTTGGCGTTAAATTGGAAGTTGTTCGCGATCTTGGTATCAAAACGATTCAATTGCACACGCCCGCCAAAGCGTCACGTACTCCTGAAAACGCAAAAGCGTTCCTGGAAAAACTCAACGACTACGGGATTACGACTACGGTCGTTTTCCTGGGCTTTGAAGGCGAAACTTATGAAACGATCGCTCGTACGGCGGAAACCGTCGGTTTTGTCCCGGAAGCGACGCGCGCGGCCCGTTTGCAAGAGGCGCGTGAAATCGCCGATTTCGCGAAACTGTTGGGAGTCGAAGCGATCGGTTCTCATATTGGATTTGTTCCTCACGACGTTAATTCCGATTCCTACAAAGGCATGGTCGCCGCAATTCAAGAGTATTGCGATTACCTCAAAAACAACGGGCAGCGTCTACACCTTGAAACCGGTCAGGAAGAAGCGGAAAAACTTCTTGCTTTCCTGAAAGACGTGGATCGAGACAACATTTTTATCAACTTCGACCCTGCCAATTTGATCCTCTACGGCATGGGCAATCCAATCGAATCGCTCAAAAAAGTCGCGAAATACGTTCGCTCCTGCCATTGCAAAGACGCGTTGCCGACAACTGGAACGCCGGGCGTCGATTGGGGTTCTGAGGTTCCGTTTGGCCAGGGTATAGTCGACGCCAAGCTCTTCATTCAGACGTTAAAAGAGATTGGCTACACCGGTCCTCTTACCATTGAACGCGAAATTCCTGAAGAACCGGAACGCCAAAAGGCTGAAATCGGTCAGGCGCTCGAGCTAATTGAATCGATTAAAGCCTCTCTTTGATCTCATACGCTTATCTCGTCCGTTTTAGACAGAAGCGTTTCTTTCTAAAACGGACGAGATTTAGCATTTTTATACAGAATTGCTTCCCGAAGGCTCTTCACAATAACCAGGGTAATACAGAAATGCCGAGAATTACAAAATCTTTTCCTCACTCGCTTGGCAAGGACGAAGCCGTGCGACGACTCCGTGAACGTATCTCGACGGAAAAGGTTAATAAGTCGAATGTCGCGACGGTAACTAAGGAAGTCTGGATCGATCCTTATAATCTCGATTTTTCCATGTCCGTCCTCAACTATAGAATAGACGGCGCATTGAAAATAGGGGATTCTGAAGTAACGCTCGATCTAAATTTACCCATGGGCGCAGTGCTGTTTAAAGGCATGATCGAGAGTCAAATTGGGCAACAGATGGAATTGATGCTTTCGTAGTAGTCAAACGCTGCCAATACGCAAAATGCCAACCACGCTCTCGGTCGCGTCGTTGGCATTTTATATTGCGGCGTTTCAGACGTCTTCTTTTTCAGATTCTTTCGCAAGCATTTCAATTAAAAGATCTGTTGTAAATTGGAACAGATCCGCGCTCAGTGTTCTGGGAGGCGCCGTACTTTGTAGCGCTTCCAGCCCCGTTCGCCAAGACGTTTTCAGACGATTGAAAACTCGGCTCGTCCCAGTTAGCTGACGAGGAAGTTGAGCGAGAGAATTCTTGTCTGTCAGCTAGAACAAAATTCTGATCCATAGTCGTTTCCGGCGTGACTCTCGTCGTCTTCCCAGCTATGTCCGCGACGCCGGATCGTCTGATTGAAGGAAAGTTGTTAGTCGGCTTTGTAGAACCGTTACGGCGGTCGCTGTTTTGCGCGCGTGCAATCTTATCGTTTTGATCGGTTCGATCTTGTCTACCCCAATTCTGAAAATTATCCCAAAATCTGCCGGCGGGATTAAAATTGCCTCTTGGAGAAGTAGACGCCACAGAATCTTTGTTATTGTCAACATAAGGAACTGTAAGACGTTCGTTATGAGCAATTGCGGTTCCTTCGTCTTCAAGAGGATTAAACTCGCGCATTTTCCTGGTTGGGGGCAACTCGGCAGGAAGATTCAATTTCTCCCATTCGCGAACCCATTCGACCCAATCTCTTTGAAGGTAACCTAACGACTCGCATTGGTAGTATTTTCTCAACGCAACGTCCCAATTATTGGTTTCGCTTCCTTCTCTTGCAAACTCGATTAATCTCTGCCTTCCGCCCATAAGAATTAAATATTCGCATACGGAAAACGCCTGAGAATAGAACGGCGTTAGATCTTCAGGATAATCCTTCATGGCAACCATATTGTTGAACGCAATCCCGCGATCGGTATGAAGAAACTCAATCAACATTTTACGATAGCGCATGCGTTCGCTAGAGGCCTCCACGGAAGTAGCCATTCCTTCATCGAGCCATCGGGGAGCGGGAGCGCGCAAATACGACGCCAGAATTGTATGAGTAATTTCGTGAGGGAGAACAGAGTCAATAATTCGTTCTTCGCTCCCTTGAACAGTCATCTTCCAATCGTAGACTTCGCCGTTAGAGAAGGTGAACGTGGTTTCGCCGCCGGCAGCCATGTTGTTTCCCGTTTTGGTAAAAACGTCGCAAGGTTTTCCCCATTTCGGAAGTCTTTGGCCTAACCAGAGGACGCTTAGTTCCCCTCGCAACTGCTCAGCGGCGTCGCCGACTTTTCGAGCAAACGCAGAATTAGACGAGTGGACAACGAAATTGTCGGTTTTGTAGGTCGCCGCTTGCAAAACAGCGGAATTTTGAACGGAAAGAAAGAATAAAACGAGGACGAGGATTGAGGATAATGCACGTCTGTAAAAAAACAAAACTGGGCAAGAACGCACGTTGAGTTCTTCAAAGCGGTTCGAAGACGAAATTTTTTCCGCTTGATAAAGAGATTGGGCTTCCTTGCTCACAATTTCCTCCTTGAATACTAACGAATGGAATTCACAACGGCTATAATTTTGAATTCCCGACGGCAGACGCCGACTCCGTAAATATTTGCAATTGCCAACTGCAACAAGCACGGCGTATACTACAAAAAAAAGCTTTTTGAAGAAATACCAATTTTTATTAGCGGACTTAATAACTTCTGTAACTCGATAAAAAAAGGCCTTTCGGATCTACCGTAGAAAAAAGAGAGAGCCCCAAAAGGCGAACGTGTAGAAATAAAAAAAATAAATAGGCAATTGACAAATCAAGTTACGGAATATAATGGGGGCGTGGACTGCGTGAGTTCTCGCGGCCATAATTCCCTCGCCCCCTTCGTCTAGTGGCCTAGGACGTCGGATTCTCAGTCCGAAAACAGGGGTTCGATTCCCCTAGGGGGTATTTTTTACCCGTATTTTTACGAGTGAAACCACTTTTTGTTGCAGTTTTTGTTGCAGTTCGGCTCTTTTGAAGTCAGAAACTGAGACACTAGAAACAAAGAAAAATCTGGTTTTTTGATGTATTTGCTCTGTACTGGTAGCGTTTTTCCGGTACAGAGCTTTTCTTTTTCTTGTTGCCGTTCTCGTCGCCGAGTGTTCAAAAATAAAACACAAAGAAAAAATTTTGCCATTTTGAGACTGCAACAAAAATTGCAACTGAAGGCTTTTTCAACTCAGCGTATTGAGAACTAAATTAGTGGCCAGAAGTTTGCAATGGTAATTCACATTGCTTAGATAAGAATCCCCAGTCTCTCCCCGCTCGTAAATTTTGTCAGTGATCGTGAGCAAATAATCGCTGGGGACGTATCCTTGAAAAGCGTCAATGTCGGCTTGCGTTCTATTCGTTACAAGAATAATAGAAGCCACCGGGCTACTGCTGAAATCGGCGACATAATGCTGTTGAAAAAGAGCGGGTCGAAAAACGACCTCCATTAAATTCTCAGATTCGCTCTGAATTTCAAATCCGTCTTGAAAAGTCGATAACAAGTTTTCAATAACGCGATTGTTTTCAGAATCCCAAGAGACGGCTTGTAAATACGGCTGAATCGTAGTTACGTTTTCGACCTGAATGCCCACGCGATGATGATGATAATCCCCATACGTGATCGAGTCGCCGACGTCCAAACTAAGTTCAACGTCCGAAACGGGCGGATAATTATTGTATCCCTCCGAATATTGACCGTAAACTTCGCCGTTCTTATGACTCCAAGTAACGGCGATTCGTTCCTGCGGTTGCCAGCCCAAATCGTAATCGATAATAAAATCGTCCCCGATTTTTTGCGCGGTAAGATTCCGCGAAAGAGTCGGAGGCAAATTGGGACTTCCCGTACAAAGCGGGAACGTGCCGCTTCCAGCAAAATAACCTTTGATTTTCAGCGCCAGATAGCCGTTGTATTCAATTGATTCCCAGCCATACGTCAAACCTACCCTAAAACGTCCCCACGATAGATAGTTGTTGTAGGTGTACGATTGAGGACTCAAATTTTGAAGCTGATAGCCAAAACCAAAAGATATTGGGATTCTATTAGACTGCTTCGTAAAATAAATTCCTTTGATCGTGTACTGCATTATGACGCGGGCGTTAGAAAAGTAACGGAAGTAGAGTTAAAAGTTAATTGATGAGAGCTATTAACGGTGAAATTATAGATGAAGGAAAGAGTACGAGTATTGTAGTTCCCACCCCCGCTACCGGCGATTCGATTAACGGCGCAGATCATATAATTGCTCGCGTTCTTCTGACTGCTCGCGAGAATCTGAAACACGCCGTTTTTCACCAGCTCAAAAGTCGCGCTCGCTTGCGAATACTCGCTGTCTCCGCTTGCCGGAGGGTTGTAATGAATCCTCGCAAAGGCAATCCCGTTCGCCTGAACGCGCCCAATCTGCCCGGCTGGAATCGGGTCGAGAGCCGTCGCGATCACAGACGAGTCGTCGCCGCTCCCCGACGCAATCCCGTTAAGAACCAGCTCTCCGTTAATTAATTTCCCTATAGCGGCGTCAAAAGAAATCGAAGCCGGAAATCCTGAAACCTTAACTGCCCCGCCGACCGGAATCGTCGAGTTCGTCACGTTGTATATCAACAAAGAGTTGGCGTAGGCGACGACCCCGTTCCGACTCGGACGAAACAACCCGTTCGCTTTATATTCGCGCACCAACTGCCGGAGCGTCGCTCTTGGAATATCTTTCGCCATAATCACCAGCTCTGATCGGGTAAATTCAAAAGATTGAAATCGACGGTCTTGTAAACCTGAACCAAATTCGCCTGTTTAGTAACGGGGAAAACGGCGTTTCCCGCGCTCGAAAACCCTTTTTCGACGTTGTACCAAACGTAATAAAACCCAGGCTTGTAAATCGTTTTCCTTACGTGAGAACCGGTGTTGAGATGATCTTCAATCCAGAAAAGACAATCCCACAGACTTTGAATATGCGTCCGTTTAAAAACGTGAGAGCCGATATAATCCTCCAAAATTCCCTCTAACTCGATGAAACTCGACTCGTCGGTTATTTCAGAAATCGCTCCCCCGGTAATATAAACTAAATAATCGACCATTTGTCTGAGAAGCGGGTCTCGATCTTGACGCTCGATATACCAGCTCCCGATCTCGTTGCCTCCGGAATCGAAAACTTGCGGCGCGGGAATCTCAACGCCGCGTCTGGCCTCGAAATCAAACCGCAACCGCCAATACCAATCCTGAACCGACACGCCCTCGGGATTCGTGTAATTGAGCGTTACGGAATTGGCGTTCATTCCTTTGAACAACACGCAGGACGGCTCGTAGCCAAACCACGGAACGACGTTGACGCAGTTCGACAGCGACGTAATCAGCGCCCTATAAGCGGGCGTAACCCAATTCTTCGGCGCGGAAACGGAAATCGAAAACGCCTCGGACGAACTGCTGACGTCGCACCCTTCAAACGACTCTCCGTTCCACCCAATTCCGTTTTGAAAATCTTTTGTCTGATGAAACTCGCCATACGATTTCAACGCCGCGTAACTTGCCGACGCGTACCCGTGCGTCAAATGCGACGTTCCCCCGACCGTCGAGTACTGAAAATCGCTCGGCTCGATTTCCGGCATTTCAAAACCCGGCTCATTAATAACCGGCGAACTCGGGTCGGTTCCCCGATTCCGATTATTCCCGCCGTTGTAGTACGAATTGTCGGGAACGGAGAACGAACACGTTGCGGAAAACGCGCCCTCGCAAGCCATTCGCGAGAGCTGAACGCCGTCGATCGGAATCCCGCAATAAGCGATGTACCCGTCCGCCGTCAAATACCGCGCTTTCAAATAATTGATCAGCGCCGCGTAAGCCGGATAAGGGTCGTCGGTTCCCCTGATAATATATTTAATAGAAGCGCTTGGATTCTCGCCCTCCGTGTAAGAGAACGAGCCGTCCTCAAACGCTTCCCCGACAAAAACCCGGTTGAGATCGACCAGTTCGCTCATACCATTTCTCCATAGTCGTCCGTAAGACTGTAATGAATCTTATTCACGATCGATTCGAGCCGTTCCAAAAATCGATTCTGCCGACGCTCTTCCTCCAACAACGCGTTCTGCCCGCCCCCAATATCGAGCGCTTCGAGATTATCAAACGTCCCTATAGCGGAAATTCTATCGAGCGGGTCGCCAATTTTTTCGCCCGCTTTTTCCAGCGCGGCGGTCAGTTCGTTGTTGGCGTTTTGCAAATTGGCGGCGGCGGTCGCAAACTGATTCTGCGCCGCGACAATCGCCCCGGAATCCCCGTTCTCCAAATCTTGTTGCGCTTTCGCCAACTCCGCTTGCGCCAAATCGTAGGCTTTTTGCGCCGCTTCCGCGTTGGCCCGCGCCGCTTTCAACGACTCCTCGCCAATTCTTTTTGTCGCGTCGGCGATCGTTTTCCGCGCTTCCTCAGCCGCGCTCTGATCGGAACTCTGAAACGCCCTCGCAAGATCGTTCGTCGCGCCGACCAATTCGCTTTGCAACGCCGCCATAGTTTCCGACTGTTGTTGGCGCCGCACTTGTTCCTCGTACCACCCAGCCGCTCGTCGAACTCTTGCGTTCGCTTTGTCTTTTTCTTCCTGCTTAATCGCCTCGACGTCGGCCTGATTCGGATTCTCCCCCAACGCCATAATTCGCGAATACGTATTCCCCGCCGCCTCGTCGAGAATCTGCTTGGCGTAGTCTTTAAAAACGTCGCCGGAATATTTCGACGCTTCGGCGGCGCCGAACATCGACTCTTCGAGTTTTCGCGCCGCGTCGGCGGCGACAATTCCCTTCGCGCCAAGATCGCCCTCGGCGACGTCTTTTTGCGCGTCGTGTTTTCCTTCCAGCTCGTCGATTTCATTTCGCGCGATTTCGTCTTCGGCTTTTAACTGATTAATTTCGTTAAAAAGCGCCTCCATGCGCTCCGCGCTCGACTCAACCAGTCCCGTCCACGAAAACAAATCGCGCCACTTCGCCGCCGTCGCTTTGATTTTGTCGGAAGTCGTCTCGAAACTCTCCCCGGACAACATCTTATATTGCCGCTTCAAATATTCGATTCGGCTTTTCCGCGCCATGCTTTCGGCGCGTTTCTGCTGAATGAGCGCTTGCGTCTGCTTTTCGGTAAGTTTCGCTTGCGCCTCGGTCAGCCCTTCGATTTTTCCAGTCGCCTTATCGATAGAAATTCCAAGATCGCCATACTTGTTCGTCAACATTTCAATAAGGCGTTGCGACTCCTTAATCTCGTTGTTGTTGAGTTTCTGCTTTTGCGAATACTCGACGAGCTTATTCATCGCCTCCTTTTCCTGCTCCTGCCGCTTTTCGAGAATTTCCCCTTCCTTCATCACGTTTTGCGTATGATTTTCAACGGCTCGTTGCGCCCGCACTTCCGACCCAAGCATAATCTTTCCGACCAGCGCGGCGGCCCCGGCAATCGCGGCGGCGGCTCCCAAAGCGCGTACTAATCCAAGTTGCGCCTGAATGCGAATCATCGCCGCTTGGGCGGCTTTTTTATCGGCTCTCGCTCTCAGCAACGCTCTTAAGGCGGCGATTTTATCCGCCTTGGCGGTCGCGTAAGCGGCGCTTGTCGCGGCGTGCGTCGCGGCGACCTTTTGAAAAATCGCCCGCGCTTTCTGATAATCCGCCATATACCGCTTGTACTTGTCAATATCGTACTTCGCCTGAGCGATCTGATCGTTAAGAGACGTTCCCCCGAACGTCTTGGCGGAAAACGCGTTGTAACGGAGAAACGCTTTTTCGACGATATTCGCGACGGAATTTATTCCCGCCCGAAACGACTGAAACGCGCCCGCGACGTTTTTAAGCGCGACCGCGAACGCGAACACATAAAGTTTCGCGCCCTGAAACGCGATTAAGAGCCGGGTAATCGGCGCGTAAGCGGTCGACAACTTGGCGATAAACGCCGCGACGTCCAACGCGCCGCTGGCAAATCCCGCGCCTACCTGAATAAAATTATTCAGCGTCCGGGCGTTTTCGGTAAAGAACTCTTTGAATTTATGCGTAAACTCGTCGACCTGCGCGAGAATTTCCTCCAACGCGGGCGTGATCGTTTCGCCGATCGAAAGAAACAAATCTTTGATTTCCGACCACGCGAGCCGCATTTTCCCGCCGATTCCCTCGTCCATAGTCTGGGCGACGTCGCGGGCGCGACCGGACGCTTCGTCAATGCTCGAAAACAGCTCGTTGAAATCGATTCCGGACGCTAAGGAAGAACCGCCCGCAAGACCGTACAAACCAAAAAGTTCGCGAAAAACGCCAAGTCTGTTCGCCGGAGGAACTTTTTTAACGGCGTTCGCCAAATCGAGCATAACGTCGGAAAGCGACCGCAACGCGCCGGTGTCGCGATTGATCACGTCGACGCCAAGTTCCTGATATTTCAACTGCACGTCCGTTTGAGACATACGCATTAAAATATTGCGCATGGCGGTCGCCGCCATAGTTCCCTTCACGCCCATATTGGCGAGAAAAGAAAGCGCTTTGGCGGATTCTTCGACGCTCATGCCCGTTTCTCTCGCGAGCGGAGCGACGTATTTAAACGCCTCGCCCAGATCGTCGAGCGTTTGCGCGGAACCGTTCGCGGCGACGGTCAGCACGTCGGCGACCCGCGCCGCCTGACTCGAATCAAGATTAAATCCGCGCAAGACTGCGGACGCGATTTCAATGGAGCGCGGCAGATCGGTCGCGGTCGCTCGGGACAAATCAAGAAAATGCCCGATGAGCGTTTTAATGTTGTTCGTCTTAAAGCCGGAGCGACCGAGCGCGACCATGCCGCTCGCGGCCTGTTGCGCGGTAAACGAAGTCGTTCGACCGAGTTCCCGCGCCAGTTCCGTCAAGTCCTCGAAATCTTTTCCGGTCGATTTGGTCGTCGCCTGAACGACGCGCATTTTGTCGTCGAATTTCGCGTAATCGTCGACAAGACGCGCAATGGGGTACGCGACGGAAATCGTCGCGACGATATTGATTTTCGCGAAATCGGCGGCCTTTTGCGCAAACGCCTGAACTTTATTGAGACCCTTTTGCAGGTCGTCGTTAAGTTTCTGGTGCGTCGCAAAGAGTTCGACAAACGCCCGTCCAGCTCTCACCGCCATTGCGGAAGGCATATCGTTCCCCCTTAATTATCAAGAAATCGTTTTTTGTACTCGAGCGCCTCTTCTTCGGTGGCGACTTTCGGCTTTTTCTTTTTCGCGAACGGATTGAGTTGTTCCCACTTAACGGCGTGAGAACGTTTCGCGACGTGCATATTAATAATCTGCGTCGCCAAATACGTCGTCCGTTCCCAATCCGCTTCCTGAACGCCGTACATATACTCCGACAACTCGAACCACGTCAAGTCGTAGAAGTTGGGGAGACCGGCTCGTCCCGCAATTCGGATAACGTCTCGCCAATAGACTTTTCGAGATCGATTTCCAGACTCTTCTCCGTTTCGATCGTCTTTCGTCTCTCGATCATCGTCTCGGTCATCATCTTCATCGGGTAATTCTCCCGCGCCGTAAAAAAAGCGTTGTACTCCTTGAGAAACGCCGAATGCGCTTCTTTAAGAGTCGCGCCGTCGAAAAGTTCAAACAATTCGTCGTCGGACAAACCCGCTTCCCGAGCCTGTTTCTCAATAAGCGCGGCGATAATTTCGCCGATCAAAATGTCGTCGGACGCGAGCCGGGTCGTGAGCGACCGCAACTCGTCGATTTCGCCTTTGTCGTTAATCTCGACGAGCGCGACCGGATTGAGCAAATCGATTCCGGTCTTTTCCAGAACCCGCTTCGCGCTCCCCAAATTCAAGACAATCGCCCACTTCCGACCCGAACCGTCAAAAAATTCCTGCATAGATTACCCCCAATCATTCGCCGCTTCCAGAACCGGAAGCGTCGTTAGGCGCTCCGTAGCTGTTGAGCGTAACGGAGAGATTCACCGCGTCGTCAAACGCTTGCGATTCTTCGAGCGACCCGACGACAAACGTTCCGTCCACAAGAAGCAATCCCCCCGCCGTCTTAACGGAAACCCCGGTCGGCGTTCGGCTTTTCCACGCGTTATAGAGGGGCGCTTGGGTGTCGGTCTCGCCGGAGCCGACCTCGACGCGCTTCGCCTCCACGTCGACGGTAATCTTCTTCTTGCCCGGCAATTCTTTGGAATATCCGTAGTCGTCGCGAGTAGACACGTCGATCATATCCGCTTCGCAGTTGATCGTAACGGACGTAACCCCCTTCATCACGGAGCCGTCGATTTTCAACTCGCAGTCTTTTCCAAGTTTAATAGAATTCGTAAGTTCCGGCATATTATTTCCCCTTTAAACACGATTGAAAACATTTCGGAACGACGTGAAGATTCTTCAACATCGCGGGTCTCATAAACGGACGCGGCGCGACGTAGAAACTTCGCGCGTTCGCCATGCAGTATTTCTTCCAAAGCGTCGTCGCCCGCCCGACCTGCCGGGTCGTCCTTAGACGCGCCCAAATTAATTTCGGTCGTCCGGTCGCGACGTTAATTTCTTCCCGAATCGGCCCGTAGTCGCCGATCTTAAACGTCTTGTGAATATTCGGGCCTTTAACGACCCGTCCCCCAAATTCGAGCGTGTTCGGCGCCCCGGTCGGTCGCGGTCGAATTTCCGGCCCCACGACGACCGTATCGTTATGCGTGTCGTAATAAAAATTCAAAAGCCGCTTAATCGACCCTTCGTGAACGCGAGGCGGTTGTCCAGGCGGCGCGGGCTTCTTCGTCCGTCTCATCGACTGACGCGCCGTCCGACGCACAAACGCGCCCCATTTGCCGAGCGCGATCGCCGTTCCCCGATCGATTCTTTTCATCACTTCGGGGTCTGTTAAAAACTTAAACCGGGAACCGTTTCCACGCGCCATATTAATTAACAATATATCTAGTCGCGATCACGACGAACGACGACGAAAAAACGTCCGCCGGAGCGAGCGTTTCCTGCTTCAACAACCCGTCGATCTGATAGTCTCCGTTCCAAAGCACTTCGCTCGCGCCGAACATCACCACCGCCGAAACCGAAAACCGAATATCCCCGACAAAAATATCCGCGCCCGAAAAAAGCGCCGTCAAGCGTTCCGCCAAAGCGAGCGCGTCGTTCGCCTCGTTCGGGTCGCCGTCCGGAAGATATTTCATAATCGTTACTTGCGTCGCGAAAATCTGCTTGACGACTCCGCGAGCCACGCGGGAGTCGGTCGTAATATTCGACGGTATCACCGCGACTTTTAACCCGCGTTCGTGCGTCGTGTCGTACTCCGGCAACAGACACGCGACGGGCGTTTTCGCGCCCCAAGGTATCAGCCCCCACTCGACGATTTTGTCCGCGACCGCCTCCGCGAGCTTCATTGGCAAATTCTGCGTCGTCATACGGGAGCCTCTTCTCGTGAATGAACGCGAATCATCGTCTCGTAAGGGTCGTCGTACCGCCAAATCTCTTTATTAAACGGCCTTACGACAAACACGCGCCCGTCGTAAACGATTCTGTCTCCGTTCTGCGGCGAATACCCGGAATCTCCGCGCACAATGAAATCGAAAATAAACATAATCACGCGCTTATTGGTTCCGTCGACGTCCTCGAATCGCGTCCGCGCCAGAATCGCGTCGAAATATCCCA
The DNA here is from genome assembly GCA_017550965.1 of Thermoguttaceae bacterium. Lineage (GTDB taxonomy): Bacteria > Planctomycetota > Planctomycetia > Pirellulales > Thermoguttaceae > RUG369. The sequence continues at coordinate 1,439 of JAFZNK010000046.1, read as the reverse complement.
AATCCTTCCCGTCTCTGGTGATAAAAATGGGAGTCGCCGCGTTCTCGTACAGGCGTTTGCGCAAATACTTAAAACCGTTTTGAAGTCTCATCGTCGACGTTTCAAGTTAATGCAACGTTAAACACAACGGGGATTTTGTTTCCTGCGGTCGGCGTTATCGTAAATTCGACCGAATACCGACCCGGCTCTTCAAACGGATTGTCGTCGAGCGTGTCCGGCTCGAACGCGAAGTTGTACGCGAACGGAACGCGCCGATCGTCGTCGACGGGCGTATTCAAAAAACAATCCTCGACGTTGACCGAAACGTCCGTCCAATCTGCGGAAACGGGCGTTTTCCCATTAGCGCCGTTGCGAATCGAATCCTGCGAATACTTGTAAACTGTGTACGTTACGGAGGAAACATGACTTTGCGTAAACGGAACGCCCGTCGCGGAGTCTTCAATCCGCGCAAAAAAGATCGGCGTTTCCCCCGCGTTTTTCACTTCTGACATTAGAACCAGCGTCTCCGTCGCTTCTACCGCGAACGCGATCGTCGCCGCCTCGACCGCGCTTGCGTTCGCGGTCTGAACGTCGACGGCTTTCGCGTTGGTCAGCGCGTCGACCCAACCGTGTCCGACGCAATAACTTGTTAAAATTGAATTGGCGATCAGGTAGTCGGTTTCGTTAGAGTCCTCGTCAAAGACCGCGACTTCGGCTCTTGGTTGAACGAAAATTTTCGCCGCGTCCCCATCCGAATTGTCGTAATGCGTCAGAACGAACGCGTCATGCGTCGCGCCGACCAAAACCCCGCTCGTAATGAGCGAATTAGTCGCGTCGTCGCCGTTCGCGTCAAGAACAGTCGTCTGCTTGCCGTTCTTAACGCGAACAAGCGCCGCGTCCCCGTTCGACCCGTCGTAACCCGTTAAACTGAACATTTTTAGTCGCCGTCGCCTTTATTCACACCTCGGCCCCGCGCCGTTGGCGCGGCATTACCGACGTCAACTTCCGCTACCGCTCGCCGCCGCTTCCGCGCCGACGTTGATCATTACCTGACAAGTCTCTTCGTCGGCGGCCTTAGCCTCGACGAATCGACCGACCGGCACGTTCGTCCCGGCAGTCGCGGTAATTTTAGAATTCGTCGCGTCCCAATACGCCGCGACGCCGATATTTGCGGTCTCGGCGGAACCGATTGGAAATTCCCAAATTCCGTCCGTTTGAATCGCGCACCTTTCGCCCGGTTTAGCCTCGCGAATAACGACCCCAAAAAGAGCGCCGTTTAAAATCGGAGTCCCGGAAAGAAGAGTCGTTTCCCCAGTGTTGAGAAAGTCGTAACAACCGTCGTTTTGTCGTAGTTTTGCCATTAGTTTATCTCCTAAAACCGCGTCCGTTTTTAATCGCGACGCGGCAATTATTACCAAAATTCTTCTCGCGGAAGTAGCGACCAACGGGAGCGGTTATTT
>JAFZNK010000045.1 GCA_017550965.1 Thermoguttaceae bacterium | reverse complement strand
TCCGTATTTGTTCGGTCCGCGAGTTCCCGGCCATAGACCTAAGAACAATATAAGGCAAACCGTCGTCAACTGGAACGCGCCAGACCAGTAAATAAAGAACGAATTGGAATCAAACGACAGGCCGCAGAGCCTCGCCAAATTCTTAATAACTTCCTGAGCCAACACGCTCAAAAGGCCGCCCGGACCTGCCAAAAACAAAAGGACAAACAGGGCGACGCAGATCCAACTCGGCAAGTTGACGTCGTGGAATCTTCGAACTCCAACTGCCAGGACGAACAGAAACGCTAAAAACGTTCCGAGCGGAAGGACGTAAGAGGCGACGACGTTCAGGAGTTTGGCGACGCCAACGGGTTCTCCCTCTCCAAGGAGAAAAAAAACGCAACAACAAAACAGAGGGAAAAATACGGCGAGCGTCGCCAACAAGACGCCCCAAAACTCAGTCCGGCGCGCTCTGCCCTGGAAAGAGACAAGTCCTTCCCAAAAGCCTTTCTTCGCTTGCGACTCGCCCGCGTTTTTGAACGGCGGCGTCGGCTCGTTCTTCTGCGCCGCGACGGCGATTTCCTCGTCAGGTTTTTCGTCAGATTGTTTCATGGTCATACCCTTTCAACAAGCACAAAAACGGCGTCAACAAGGCAGTTCTATAATTTTATCCTCTTTCGGGGTTGAAGTCCATACTTGTTCTCTCCGCGCGTCGGAGAAGCCAATCCGGCGACCAGGAAAAACAGCGGCGCGGCGCTTAGAAGGAGAATGAAGACGACGATCGCCCACGCCGTGCTGCCGGAATCGTGAAGCCTGCGCCCCAACAAACAAATCGACGGAGCAAACGCCGCGGCAATATACGACCAAATCGCCAGCCGCGCGCCCAGAACCAGCGCGATCTTTTCGCCCGACAACGGCGACGCAGCGACGACGGGAGCGATCCGCGCTCCGTCAAAAGGAACGTCCCATATTTCGGAAACGACCTCGTCCGTCTCCGTCAAAAGATCCTTGATCGTGTCAAACGGCGAATCGACGTAAACGACCGCGATAATCGTCCAAAACGGAAGAAAGACCAAAATATGCCACAAACAAACCGACCAGAACTCCCGACGGCTCGCGCGCCCTTTCATAATGAAGTATTTCTTCCAAAACGCCGCGTACGAACCGACGAACCCCGGTATTTCGGGCGCGTTGGGATCGTCGGTCGCGTAGTCGAGCCCAACCGTTTGCGTCTGCGAGCCGACGGCGTACGGATTCTCCGTCTCAAAAGGCGCGACTCGCGCCCCGCAACCCGGACAGATTTGCGCGCCGTCTGTTTCTACGCCGCATTGTTTGCAATAGGGCATAATCGGTTCTCCGAACGTTCGGTCTATTTCGACCGCCTTGCAGGCGCGGGGCCGTATCGGTTCGGGCCCTTCGTTCCGCGTTTCAAAAAGACAAACAAATTGAACAGGGCGATAAGAATCACAGCGATCAGAACGGGCCAAAACCAACTGGGAAGGTAATTCCAGGGATCCGTAACGGAGACTTCGACGGAGTCGGGATTAAATTTGGCAAGATTATGCCTGGCGCGATTCAAAGCGACGGCGTTATTTGCTTCAGCCAACGCGATATTGAGCGCGTTTCCAACCACAAACAAAACGCCGAAGAGCCAGCCGGGAAGCCCGACGTCGTGAAAGCGTCGAACGCTGACCGTCAACCACGCGAAGAAGAGATACAAAAAGAGGACGCTCGAAACAATAGAGCCGAAGCCGCCGGGACGTTGTTGGGAAGCGGAGCGCGCGACGTCCCCTGTAAAAACAAGGTTGAGAACCGTCGAAAGACCGCCGAGCAAAAGAACGTATCCCAAAATGAAGAACCAGTACTCCGAGCGGCTTGCGCGTCCCCTAAACGAGACGCATTTTTTGCCCAGACAAATCTTCATCGCGCCGATAAAACCGGGGATTTCCGGAGCGTCGTCCAACGCGTCGACCGAATCGATCGTCTGCGTTCCAAGCGCGTAAGGATTCTCCGCCGAGTCGGAAGCGATTTGCGCGCCGCAACCGGGGCAGAAATTGACGTCGCCAACCTCGGCGCCGCATTGTTTGCAATATGGCATAATCTTTTCCCCTTTGACTAACGTTTTTAAACGCAAGACGCTCGCGGCGTTTTATGATTTGGGTTTCTTAGCGGGCGCGGGACCGTATTTGTTCGGACCTCGCGTTCCGCGTTCCGAAAGAAATATCAAATTAAACAGGGACGCAAGAATTATAGCGCCGAAGACGTAATAAGACCAGATTGGCAAACGATTTAAAAAACTTTCTTCGCTCTTTGGACCGTCCGGGAAGTCTGAAAACCACGCTATTATTAACGCAAATAGAACCGCGATATTGAGCGCGCACACAATCAAAAAGAGAATGACGTAAATCCAACCCGGCAGTCCGACGTCGTGATAGCGTCGAACTCCGACAGACGTCAGGGGAACGGCGAGCAACAGAAAAAAAAGATTCCTTACAAGCCGGAACGTCATGATCCAACTGAAATAGTCCGGAATATCAAAATCCAGTTTCAGGCTCGTAAAAAAAGCCGCGTAAGGAACGATCGCAAAAACAAGGAAAAGCAAGAACGTTCCCAGAAAGAAAAACCAGAACTCGGACCGACTCGCCCGGTCTTTAAAACAACAGTACTTCTTCCCCAGACAAATCGCCAGAGCGCGAAGAAAACCGGGAACTTCCGGCGCGTCGACCGACGCATCGACCGTTTCAGAATTCGCCGCGCGGAATTTGCCGACGCTCGCGCCGCAACCGGGGCAGAATTTGACGTCGCCGATTTCGGCGCCGCATTGTTTGCAATATGGCATGATCTTTCCCCTTTGACTAACGTTTTGAGACGCAAAACGCTCGCGGAGTCTTACGATTTAGCGGGCTTTGTCGGCGCGGGGCCGTATCGGTTCGGGCCCTTCGTTCCGCGCGTCATGAAAAGGGCCAGGCTAAACAGCGCGGATAAAACGACCGCCGCGACGGCAAGCCAAAACCATTCAGGAAGATAGCTTGTAAAGCGCGGCTGCGGAATCGGTTCCAACGCGCGTTGATTGTAATCGTAAAGTTTCGAGTAATTAAGAACCGCCGTATAATACGCTTTTACCGTCGGAGCGACAAGCAACCCCTCGATCAGCAGGATAACGCCGTAGAGCCAGCCCGAGAACCCGACGTCGTGAACGCGTCGAACCGCGACCGCTAAAGACGGTAAGAAAAGACACAACAGGATCGCGGCGTTGACAAGCGGAATCGCCAAGCCGTAGGATTTCGCGGAATCGCCCGACTGAACGACGAGTTCCGCGCCGACGACAAACGCGCCCAAAAGGGCGACGCCCAAAGCGAAGAACCAGAACTCCGAGCGGCTCGCCCGACCTCGAAAACACGCGTATTTTCCTACAAAACAAGTCTTTAGAGCGTCGACAAAGCCGGGAATATCCTCCGCGGCGTATTCTTTAGGCGCTCGAATCCTTCCTTTGATCAGAAAGACGACCAGATTGAACAGGACGATCAAACCAACCGCGCAGATCGCGAACCAATACCAGTCGGGCAGCCATTCGGCAAAAGGACGTTCCGGGTACTTGCCACACATGACCGACGCGCCTATATGCGCGTCGACGATCGCCGCTTCCAAATACCCCTGGAGCAGAAACGTGAAGACGTAGAGCCAGCCCGAGAGTCCGACGTCATGATAGCGACGAACGCTAACCGCCAGACGCGGGAGGAAAAGATACAAATACGCGCCCGCAGCGAGAATTTGAGCGAGAGCCCGCGGATGATACCCAAAGATTCGCGGCTTGCCGACGCAATGAATTTTAAACTCAAAAAGCGCGTAGTCGACGCCGAAAATGACGGCGGCGATCAGCGCGAATCCCAACATGAAGAGCCAAAACTCCGACCGACTCGCTTTGCCCGAAAAATTAGCGTACTTTTTACCCAGGCATATTTTCATCGCGTCGAGAAAGCCGCGAACCGCCGGCGCCGGGTCGGAAACCGTCGCGAGGTAATCCCCGACGCCGCCGGAATCTATTCGCGACCCGCAACTTGGGCAAAAACGAGCCTCGCCTATTTCGGCGCCGCAATTTTCGCAATTCGGCATGACTGAACCTCTTAACAAGCGTTACGCATGGACTCTCTTCGCGGGCGCGGGGCCGTATTTATTTTCGCCTTGCGTCGGCGGCAAAAGCCCGACGACTATCGGGAACAACAGCCTGTATTTTCCTACGTAAGGAAGAAAAAGCAAAAGAACCGCCCATCCGGAAATATTCGCGTCGTGAAGCCGTCGGACAACGAGACAAAACAGGGGAATAGTCGTGATCAGAAAAAACGGTCCGCCGCCTAAAACGAGCGGAACAAGCTCCAACCCCGCGAGCGGACCGTAGTTGTCGTCGTCGTTCAAAAACGCGTCCTCGTCCGCAATCGGTTCTTCTTCTCCCGGCAAATCTTTTTCCTCGAGGGATTCCTCGATGGGAAGCGCGTTTCGGCTCGCAAGAACCGTTGAAATCGCGCGAACATGAGTCGTAAACGTTCCGGTCGCGACAATCAACGCCAGCAACGGCAAGCACATCGCGGCGTACGTCAGAACCGTCTGCCATATCAGGACATACCAAAACTCTCTGCGGCTAGAACGACCGTCGGGAACGGCGTAATTCTTCCAAAACAACGCGTAGGCGCGAAAGAACCCCGGAAGCTCGGGCGCGGTCGGTCCGACAGGATTTTTATCGCCGACTAGAACGCCCGACTTCGCGCGACTTAAAAGCGTCGTTTCGTCGCCGTTCTCTTCGACGCGCGGAATCTTCGGAATCAAAGCAAACGATTCGCCCCAGGACAAGCGCTCTTGAGAATCGACGGCAACCTCCGCCCCGCAATTCGAGCCAATAGGCGAGTCGCCGATTTCGGCGCCGCAATGTTTGCAATTCGGCATGACGGAACCTCTTAACAAGCGTTACGCATGGACTCTCTTCGCGGGCGCGGGGCCGTATTTATTCGGACCGTCCGTCGGAGTCACGACGCCGACGAGCAGCAAAAGCGCCAACCGTAATCTTCCCAGAAAGGGAATAAAAAGCGCGAGCGCCGCCCAGCCGGGAACGTTTGCGTCGTGAAGTCTTCGGACGACAAGACATAGGAACGGTATGAAGTTGATCAAAACGTAAGGAATTCCCGCCAATATGATCGGTATCAGTTCTAATCCAGCGAAAGGCCCGTAGTTATCGTCGTCGTCCAAATATTGAGATTCGACGTCGGACGCCTCTTCGTCCGCGATCGTCTCTTCCTGAGCGTAAACCGATCCGACAAGGGGTCGCGCGTCCGCAAAGAGAAGCCCAAACGACAAAAAGAACAACGAGAACGCGATAATCGGTTGCCACATAACGACAAACCAAAACTCGCGACGACTCGCGCGTCCTTTCATGCTCGCGAATTTTTCCCAAAACATGCCGTACGCGCGAAAGAACCCCGGCAGTTCGGGCGCGTCCGCGTCCGCGACGACGGGCCCGACCGCTTGCGTCTGCGATCCGACGGCGTAAGGATTCTCCGCCTCGAGGGGC
>JAFZNK010000344.1 GCA_017550965.1 Thermoguttaceae bacterium | reverse complement strand
GGTTTGTTTCTATTTGGTTTTTTTGATTTATGGAGAGTACGATGCGCAATATTACCAGACGTCGATTCATTGAAGATTCGATTTTCGCTTCGGCTGCGCTTGCCGCTACGACCAGCGGCAGTTTGTGGTTGCCCAAACCTGTTCGAGCACAGGAGAGTGTTTCTCCGAACGAAAAACTTGGCGTTCTGCTTGTTGGTTGCGGGGGCCGCGGCGGATCTCATATGGGCGAGTATCTTGCGGACGAACGCGTCAAAATCGTCTGCGTTTGCGACCCTGACGTTCAACATGCAAATCAAGCCGCCGACAACATCGAGAAGAAGGCTGGATATCGTCCTAAGGTTGTTTCGGATATGCGCGAAGCGATCAATGATCCAGCGGTCGACATTGTTTCCTGCGCCACGTGTAATCACTGGCATGCGTTATGCGGCGTTTGGGCGATGCAAGCGGGTAAACACGCGTACATTGAAAAGCCAATCTGCCATAACGTTCATGAAGGTAAAGCTTTAATTGCCGCCGCAAAGAAATACGACGTAATGTGTCAGGTGGGTTCTCAGTGCCGTTCTAATCCGGCTGTTAAAGACGCCTTTGAGTTTGCAAATTCTGGCGGTATCGGTGAAATTAAATTGACGCGCGGTCTCTGCTATAAACGTCGTAAGTCCATTGGATCGTTAGGGAAATATTCCGTTCCAGAAGGAGTCGATTACAATCTTTGGAGCGGTCCCGCTCAATTGGTTGATCCGCCGACTCGTCCTAATTTCCATTATGATTGGCATTGGCAACGACTCTACGGAAACGGGGACCTTGGCAATCAGGGGCCTCACCAAACGGACATTGCGCGCACTTTTCTGGGCGTTACCGAATTTCCGACGAGCGTGATTTCTTACGGCGGTCGTCTTGGTTATCAAGCCGAACGGAACGACGATTCGTACGTTGACGCCGGCGATACGGCCAATACTGAAGTGTCTATCTATAACTATGCCGATGGAAAAACCTTGGTCTTTGAGACGCGCGGTTTAGAGACCAAAGACTATCGCGGCGCCATGATTGGCGTTGTCGCGTATGGGAGCGAGGGGTATCTCGTTCAGGTTAATTACGGCCTTTGCGTGGCATACGATCTTGACGGCAACGTTATTAAGGAATTCAAAGGCGGTTCCGATCGTTTCCACTTCGACAACTTCATTACCGCCGTTATTAATCACGATTACGCCAGCTTAAACGCTGACGCTCGTTGCGGTCATCTCTCCGCGGGCCTCAGTCACATCGGAAATATTTCATATTATCTGGGTGAAGACAACAAGGTCTCTGTCGACGAAGCTCGTAAAATTGTCGCCGATATTCCCGGAAACGACGACAATCTCGACACGTTTGATCGCACGATCGAGCATCTTAAAGACAATAAGGTTGATCTCGAAAAATATCCGATTTCGATGGGACGCGCGCTCAAGATGGATCCCAAGACGGAATCGTTTGTCGACGATCCTGAGGCCTCTGCTTTGGAAACGCGAGATTATCGCGACGACTTCGTAGTTCCTAGCGCGGACAAGGTTTGAGCGTAGTTTTTATCTGTGACAAGCGCGTTCAGCGTGGATGCGCTTAAAGTTGGCATGGGGAAGCAGCTTGTTTACCGCCCTCATGTTTTCTCAGGACGCCGTATGACGTAAATACGACATACGGCGTTGTTCTATGTTCGACGGAGAGGAAACGCATGTCTGAAAAAAACGAGTCCAAGACGGATGAGTCGTCGATCTTTGAACAAATAAAAGAAAGGCTTGCGGAAGTTGGCGCGAGAATAGAAGAATCAGCTCGTCGGTCCGGACGATCGAAAAACGACGTTTTATTGACGGCGGTGACAAAATATTCGGGGCCTAACGACGGAATCGTTGAAGGTTTTTTACGTTCCGGCATATACGATCTTGCTGAGAATCGACCGCAAAAGTTCATGGAGAAGGCTCTTTTTTGGAACCAGTCTCAATGGGGAGACGTTTCTTCAACTTGTTTTTTTAGGTCGGCTAACGAGCGAACGTCAGACGACGTTCCCGTCCTTCGCTGGCACTTCATCGGAAATTTACAACGAAATAAAGCGCGTCGAATTCTTCCTTTTGTTTCGTTGATCCATTCCGTCGACTCCTGGAAGTTACTTGAGACGCTAGAACGAATCCTGCGCGAAGAGGCCGAACGACCGCCTCAGGCGAACGAACCTTCTTTTCCAAAATCTGTTTCCGTCCTATTGGAGGCGCATATTTCAAACGACGTTTCCAAGCAGGGGATGACGTTGGAAGAAATTGAAGACGTTTTTCCAAAAGCCTTCGAGTTTGAACATGTCAAAGTTTGCGGACTGATGGGAATGGCGGGCTTGACGGCGACTCCTGACGAAACTCGTCGTCAGTTTGCGTCTTTGCGCAACGTTCTGGAAAGAATCCAAAACCGTTACCCCGAGTTCAAACACTTTCGTGAGCTGTCGATGGGGATGAGCGGCGATTTTGAAACTGCGATCGAGGAGGGATCCACAATAGTTCGAATCGGATCAATCCTTTATCCTAAAAGGAGTTGAAATGCATATGTCCAAAACTGTCGTTTTGTCGTTATTGATTTGCGCTTTGTTTACTTTAAACAACTTGGCTCAATCCGACGAAGCGTCCTCCGGCTTTTCCTGGCAGGAGGACGAACAATCTGTCGCATTATACGACGGTTCTCACCTCGTCTTGAAGTTCAATTACGCCTTCTTGGATCACAAGGACCTGAACGTTCCTGAGAAAGAACCGCGGCGCTTTGCGGGCGATTACATCTATCCTCTTTACGGAGTGTTAGGCGAAAACCTGTTGGACGACGCGCCAAAAGATCATTACCATCATCACGGCGTCTTTTGGACTTGGCCCGGCGTGTTTGTTCATCAAGAAGACGGAACTGCAAAACAATTTGATTTGTGGACTTCAAACACCGCTATTCGACAACGTTTTTTAAAAATGGATTCTATGGACGTTCAAGACGGGAACGCAATTCTCTCAATTGAAAACGGTTGGTTTATTGGCGCTAACTCAACAACTCCCGACGAAGATTTGAATCCTTCAAAAAAAGGTTTTTCTATTGCAGAGAACGCCGCTTTTTACGGTGAAAAAATTATGGATGAGAAGGTTACGTTAACAGTTCATCCTGTAGAAGTTGTTGAGAATATAAAATCTCGCGCAATTGATTTTAGACTTGAATTGACGCCCACGACAAAAGACGTTTCTTTGCAGGGGGCGGAAAAGAAAAGCTACGGCGGACTAACGATACGATTTCGACCGCGAGGAAAAATTGGAGTCGACGAATTTATTACAACCGACGAAGGCGTCGCAAAAGACGATATGCCGGAAAAACCCCTTCGATGGGCGGATTATACGTCTCGCTTTGACGGCCTGGACGCGTCGACTGGAAAGAGCGACGCTCTTAGCGGCGCGGCGATTTTCCTTGCGCCTGATTTTCCCGACTATCCGCCGACATGGCTGACTCGTTATTACGGGCCCCTTTGCGTAGGCTTTCCCGGCGTTGTCGCTCAACGATTTGAGGCGGGAAAAACAGTTGTTATGAAGGCGCGTATTTGGATACATGAAGGACTTGTCGCTCCTGAATTGTTGAAAAAAGTATATGAAGATTACGCAGCCGGCAACGACTTTCAAGAATAGAATTTAAGTTGTTTTTTCGATTTCTTTGAAACTTGATTATTAAATGGGTTAGACAATGATTGCCAACTTTTTGATCAATGGAATATGGAGATTTCGCTTTGTCGTTTTTTTGGGGGGGCTACTATTGTGTTGCACGCAGGGGAGTGGTTCTGACGATCCTTCTTCGATTAGTTTTCAGATGGGCGACTCAATTCTCCGTATCGCAGATACGGCTCGAACGAGTCTCTATAAATCCAACGGATCCGAAATTGGAAAAGAAACAAACGGATTCAGACTTCGATACGAGGACGGAAAAGTCGTTTTCGGAACTTCCTTTCAAAGCGTTGACAATGAAAAGAATCGTTACATTGTGACTTATGAAGACGGATCTGTCGCCAAGTACAGAATCGAAACTGGAGAAGGTTTTACTCTTTTTACCCTTGAAAACCTGGAAACCAAATCGGAAGTTGCTGAATGCTTTCTGTTAAATGTTTCTGTCCCCAATGAAGGAGTTGCAGGGTGGATTAATACGGTTACTCTTGAAGACGGATTTAAGGTAGGCGTAATGACCGCTTCCATTAATGCGTTGCCCTTAGACGCAAAGGGCAAGGGCGCCAGCGCCGATTTGAAAGGTTGTTCTCATTCGTTTAAACAAATATCGATTTCTGATAGTTCAAACGGAGATGAACACGCCGCTGAGTTTTCCGCAACTTCAACTTTAAGCGAGGCGCACGGATGGGCTGTGCAAGGTAAAGAGTTGTTTTCCCCCCTCGATTTATCCGGTTGCGTTAAGTTGCGCGCTCGCATTTACGGCGATGGAAAAGGCGAGTATCTTAAAGTTCAGCTTGGCGGAGCCGTTGGGCATCGGGACGACTATATTTGCGTCGATTTTAAAGGATGGAAGACTTGCGAACTTGACGCGCCCAATCTGAACGACCTATCGTACGACAACGTTCAAAGACTGTATTTCTATTATAATTCTCTGCCCGCCAATGAAACGGTTTGCTGTTTGATCGATCGTGTTGAAGCGGTAATAAAGGAGCGTTCCGGAAACGAGGAAACGATCCTGCTTGAAGATTTTAACGACGCAAATCTCCCGTATTGGGAGGACGATTCGCGAACGCTGACGGCAAAAACCGTTGCGAGACACAAGATTTTCCCCGCAAGCTGCGCGTTGATTGCTTGTTCCTCCAATAATTGGAAACATGCGGTTCAAAACATGCAGGTTTCCGCCAATATTCCTTCGCCCAGACCCGGCGGCGAATGGCGTGGAGATTCTCCTTTCCTGAGTCAATCGTATTTCTTCCTGACGAATTTTTCAGCGAATCAATATGAGGACGCCGTTAAAATTGCCAAGCGAGGCGGTTTCAAACAGATTCTGATTTTGGAGAATTCCTGGACAGCCTCAACCGGTCATTATCAAGTTAACGAAACGACTTTTCCCGGCGGTTTTTCTCAACTTCGCGACATTCTCCATAACTTTAATTCAGAGGGGTTTAGAGTCGGTTTGCATTTTCTGGGAGCTTCCGTGGGAGCAAACGACTCGTACATGACGCCTGTTCCTGACTCTCGTTTTGTGACCGACTGTCATACAAACCTTGCCAGCGACATTTCTGACTCTCCCGGACTCGTACAGGTTCTTACAACCGAAGACGCGACTTGTTTTCCAGTCGGCGAAAATCCTTACATGGGATCGGGGCAGATCATACGCATCGACGACGAGTTACTGGAATACCAACGTAGCGACGAAAAGGGATTGTACGACTGTAAACGAGGGATTTACGGCACCAAAATCAGTAGTCACAAAGCGGGGGCGAAAATCGAACACTTTACCCGAGCTTATGGCTATCACCTCCCTGATCTTGACACCGACTTCATTGACGAGATTGCTTCAAATTTCGCTAGTCTTGCAAACAGATTGCCCATCGACATGATCTATTTCGACGGGTCGGAACTATTGCAACGTCCTGGTGAAGGAAGCGAACACTGGTATTACAACGCTCGTCTGCATAAGGCGTTCTACGATAAATTAGACAATAAGAATATTTTGTTCCAGGCGAGTAGTTGTTCGCCGTATTCATGGCACATGATCGCTCGAAACGCTTCGGCCGACGGGCACGACGATCTTAAAGCGTATTTGGAAGAACGAAGCGGTTCTTTCGATCCTAAACATACGTCTGAATCTTACCTTGACGTTGGCTGGTACTATGCTTACGACCATAATTCTACGCCCGATATGTACGAGTATTGTCTTGGCGCGACAATAGGTTACGACGCCTCTTTCTCTTTCCAAACCTCTGTTGATTCGGCTTTGGCGCACCCTTTTATCGGAGAAATTCTGGATACGATCAACGCTTATGAAACGTTTCGGTTGTCCAATAGAATTCCTGACGCATTCCGAAAGAACTTTCAGATCGATTCTACGCTTGCGGGAAGAAAGAGCGCAGAAGAACGTCAGGCTTTACTTGGGTTGAGAAAAGAGTATCGCTTGGAAACGTCGAAAGATGGAAAACAAGCGTTCAGACGCGTTATTTACCCTGTTTGGGAGAATGTCGGTTCGTCGACGAGCGAACTGGGCGGCACAACGACGAATCACGCCGTTAAGGAAGGCGATTCGTTTATTTGGGAACTGAACGTAGAAAAACCCGTTCAACTGGGTTTTCAAGTTCATTTCAAGGAAGAGGAGGAAGCTAGGGACTCCGAACTCGTGGATCCTGTTCTTACCGTTTCGCGAATAAACGGCGATTCCGTTGAATACGTTGGAAAAATGGTCGCTCAATCGTCCTTAAAATTCGGACAATATCTTTTCATGTTGCCTGAACAGCGAGCAAAAATATACGGAGCTCCGTTGCAGGAGCCTTGCGAGTTGGATTATTCCACACCAGGTATGCGTCTTGAACCGGGCAAATATCGTTTGGAGTTTGACTCAAAAACGGGAAGTAAGTTGCCCATTCGAGTTCGAACGCCTTTATACACGGATGAAATTATTTCTTTGTCAAAATAGCAGTAAGCGTATCTTACGCCCGATAAGGATAACGTCATGTCAAATCGTTTATTTTTTGGTTTTTGTATCGTTGCGTTACTGACAAGTTGCGCTTTTTCACAGGAGTCTCAGAGTAACTCGGAACAATACGAAGTTCGAGAAGTGCGGAACGTCGTTTATAAAGCGGTAGACGGTCAGGAACTTAAATTGAACCTGTTTCTTCCGACAAAAAACGGAGAGCTTTTGAAAAAGACTCCCGTTTTAATCGATATTGTCAGCGGCGGTTGGGGTAGCGGCGCCCCTGGCGAGGGCGGTTTTTGGAGGGCATGCGGCAGTGTTGAGTCAGGGTATGCCGTCGTTAGTCTAACTCACAGAAGCGTAACAAAAGACTGCGTTTTTCCCGCTCAAATAGAAGACGTCAAGGCCGGAGTGCGTTTTTTACGCGCTCACGCGGACGAATATGGGCTTGATCCGAATCGCATTGCCGCAATGGGCGCCTCAAGCGGCGGACATATGGCGTCGATGTTGGGATTATCCGACGAGTATCGTCAGTTTGACGTCGGCGACAATTTAGATCAGTCGTCGCAGGTTCAAATTGTCGTAGATTTCTGTTGTACGGCTGATATGAAGTTCTATCTCGAACGCGCCCCTGAGCAGACGCCTGATCCGGTATACGCCGTATTAGGCGGTCAAAAGAGAAACGACGTTCCTTACGACCAGCAAACCGCGCCGCTCCTCGAGAAAGCGGCGTTGTATTCGCCAATTACCTATGTCGATGAAAACTTTTCCCCAACGATTATCCTCCAAGGCGCGCTTGACCACCTCGTCGTCCCAAGTCAGAGTTGTCTTTTTTACGAATCGTTAAAACGAGCAAATGTTCGCGCCGAGCTTTGGATCGACAACTCGCAAGGGCACACTGCGTCAATCTTCCCAGAAGACCAGAGAAAAAAAATAATTTTTGACTTTCTTCAATGGAATTGAATTGCCAATTCTTGTTTTTGCAAACGCCGCTTGACTACGTTTAGAAAGACTTTTTATGAAATGCTTCAGGATTTTACTGTTAATCGCGTTTTTGATTTGTTGCGCTTCGTCCAACGCGCAATCGAATGTTGACGGCGTCAAAACGCTGATATCAGACGCTGTTTCCAAGGGAACGCCGGAAAATCTCACGGTAATTAATATTCCTAAAGACGAGTATTTACTTGACGCAGATCAACTTCCGGAAGAAGAGCTTTATATTTCAAACACAGATTTAAGGAACCCCAAAAAAGTCGGTCTTTATATCAAGGGGTTGAAGAACGCTATTCTTGATTTTAACGGATCCGAATTGAAAACTCGCGGTCCGGTAATAGCATTGGTTCTTGAAGATTGTGAAAACGTTGTCGTCAGAAATTTTCACATTGATTCCGACTCCCCTGCAATGGTTCAGACTGAAATCGTGCAGAACGACAACAACGGTCTTGTAATACGCCTTCCCGACTATTGCCGAGCGAGCGTCGACGAGAACTCTGGAATAATCTTTGTTGGAGACGGTTGGCAAGGGCCGGCGCGTATCGCTTTGGCGTTTGACCCTCAAACTAAGCATACGTTGCATAACGTTGCCGACATCCTCGCGAATTTTAACGACGCCCGGTTGCTATCCGACGGTTCGGTTTACTGCCCAAATTGGAAGGACTTGCGTTTATCAAAGGGTTCAATTATTGTGTTAAGATGCGACACGTTCAACCTTTGCGGTTTTTTTATCAATAATTGTAGGAAGATTCGTTCAGAGAATATTCAAATACATTACGCTCCCGCGAAGGCCGTTGTCGCTCAACGATCGGAAGATCTGGTTTTTGACGGCGTTTCCGTATGTTTCCGCGACAGTTTGGGGGGCGCGCGCGATCCCAGATTTTTTACCGCAAACGCGGACGCAATCCATTGTTCATGCTGCAAAGGTTCCATCGTTGTTGAAAACGGAGTCTACGAAAACATGATGGACGACGCGATTAATGTGCATGGAATCTACGTTAAAACGATGAAACAAATTAACGATCGAACGGTGGAAGTTCGTTATATGCATAGCGCCGCGAGCGGTTTTGAATGGGCGGTTCCCGGCGACGAAATATCTTTTATACGCGCTCGTTCTATGCAGCCTTTCGTTGATGAAAATGGGAAAAACGCGCCGTTTGCCGTCGTTGAGTCGATTAAGGCTGTTGATAAAGAGAGCGCGTTTGGCGCCAACCGTTTTGAGATTCAATTTCGCGATCCTATCCCCAAAGAAGTCGTCGTCGACGAGGATTGCGCGTTAGAAAACCGAACGCAAACGCCTACGGTTGTATATCGAAACAACCTCGTTAGAAATAACCGCGCGAGGGGCGCGCTTTTTTCAACTTATAAATCTGTTCTCATTGAAAATAACGTCTTTGATTGGGTTTCCGGCACGGCTCTTCTGTTTTGCGGCGACGCTAACGGCTGGTATGAAAGCGGACCATGTCAAAACGTTGTGATACGTAAGAATCGTTTTGTCAATTGTATGACGGCGTTCTACCAGTTTTGCGAAGCTCCGATCTCAATCTTTCCAGAAATTCCCGATTTCAACTCGCAACTATCATACTACGACGGAGGAAATGAGGATTCCTTTCTTATTGAAGAAAACGTTTTTTGCACTTTTGATCGACCGTTGTTGTACGCTCGCTCCGTTGACGGCGTAATCTTTAGAAATAATCGTGTCGAGAAAAATAACGATTGCGCTCCTATTGCGTCTGATAAAAAACAATTTGTTTTTGAGAACGCCAATCGAATCAGAATATATGACAATCAATTTGATTCGGAGTTTAATCCGAAAGACGAGGTTGAACTTCGGAGAGTTCCCGACGGTGGAATAAAATTTAGCGAGGACGGTTCTTTCTAAAATATCAGCGCGTCGAATATTTCCGACGCGCGACTTTTTTGGCAGTTTAGCAATACTACTTGACAATTTGTCTGTGCTGAACGTCAATAGAACCTTCTACTATTTTCAGTGAAACTTGTTGAGTTTCTTTATCATAACAAACAGCGCCGTATCCTGATTCCGTAAAGATCGGAACAGTATAATTATGATCAATTGCTCTGTAATATAACGTTTTAGAAACGGCGTCGTACCGAACGCCCGTCATTCCTTGGAGAAGGCCAAAACTGGACATGGCGCGAGAGTAGAAGTGCCCGCATTCATATTCGTCAAACGGGTTGCGTTTTGTTCCGTCGTACCGTTTACGACATGTTCGAACAATCTCCTCCGCTTTTTCATATTCTCCAAAGAACGCAAGGTGTGAAGCCACCTGATATTCTATGCCGGTCCAGACTTCGTCGCTATATGGAAAGGGGATATATGGTTTATCATGACGGGGCCAACTACATAAAAGAAGACCTCCGTCTTTTCCGAAAGCGTATGTTGGTCGTTGCGTATTGGCATGAGACGACAGATCGCGTTTAAAATTGTATTTATAGACTGCGAGCAGGTGAGAACGAATGAGTTCAGGATTTACGATATCGTCGTCAATTCCGCAGACCTTTGCAATCCAAAAACCTAAAACGCCGTCGGAAAGACAGCCGTTTCCATATTGATACTTTGGCCCTTGCGAGTCGATTTTTCTCGCGACATCCTGATAAAAAAGGCTTTGACCTTCAGAATTTCCCTCGGATCCAGATTCTGGAATAATCTGTATAAAGTACTCTCCGTTAAACAGTTCGTTTTCAAAGCGTTTACTACCTTTAGCGAGTAGTTCCCTATATTTTGAGACGTCGTCGCCGTATGCTTCTCCCATCTTACACGCGGCTGCAAGCGCTCCTAAATAGAAACTTCCGCAATGACTTTCCGGTCCAAGATAGTTGATATCGTAGGTATTATGATGAGATTTTTCCAATAAGCCTGTTTCGTCGGGATCCCACTTTCTTATGCAGTAATCAAGGCTTAATTTCACTTTAGGCCAGAATGCTTCAAGAAACTCTTGCGAGCCGGAAATGCTCCATTCACGGTGAACACGCATAATCGTTCCAAGTTGTCCGTCTGAAGCGTCCCAAGCAGTTCCGCCGGGAATAATCGGAAGATTTCCACGAAAAGCCTGGCGTCCTTCTTCTGTAAGAGATTCGTTAAACTCGTTTTGTCGAAAAGATCGTTCAAGGGACGGAAAAAGATGAGGAAGCGCCTGTGTGTAATTCCATACGTGCGTACATGTGCCGGGGCAACTTCCGTCGGAATCCTGACATCCTTCCCACGCCCACAATCGTCCGTCGTATTGACGCAAAACGGTCGGAGTCTTAAGTATTGCCAGGTTAGCTTCTATCGCTTCTGTTATTTCAGGGGCGAGACTTGATTTCTTTAACGTTTTTACAAACAGTTCGCTCCTGTTTCTCAGTTCGTCATAACGACTCATAAATACCTTAAGCGCATCAAGTTCAGAATTGAACTGGGTAGCGTACCAGGGAACGTATGTCGTTGAATCTTTTGGGGAAGAGGCTTCGGTATTAATTAGCTGAACGACTGTCCACCGACCGTAATCGACCCCTTCAAAACCTTCCAACTCAACAAAATCAAGATTAGAAGAAACGGCGCTGTTTTCATATTCATGAATACGCTTATTAAATTCGTCGGCGTCAAAATCGCTAAGAATAAACGAATCGGCGTTGATATGCCCCCATGGATCCGTCGTATCGTCAAAGATACTGATACGAAACTCTCTGGCTTCGAGTTCCGATAAATCAAATTGAACCCATTCGAGTTTTTCGGCGTTTTTACCTCTGAAAATCTTTCTATCGGTAAAACCGTTCGCTCGTTTTTCCTGAATACTAACGCCAACCTCGGGTAAGGAACCGCCGCCGATTTTAAAATAGAGATATTTTTTTTGCGCCATGAAAATCGGCGATACAATTTTTCCAACATGTCTATCGCCATGGGGATAGTACGTGTTGACGAGTTGATTTCCAAGATACCCTATCACTTTTTGTTGCGACTGCGCCGTTCCTTTGGCGGGGCTTTCGTCCAGTTTTTCCTTGTTGAAATTGTTTCCTCCTATTGACAAAATGTTAGAAGTCGGAACATACCACGCAGTTAAAAGACGAACCGTCCTTTTTTCACGAGGCGAAAGGGTTATTGGGACGAAAAGAGACGCGCCGGGCGATTGACCGTCGTCGGGAGGATTGTCGACAAGTTCCCCTCTTAGGATATTGTTCCACGTTGTCGTCAGAGAGTCGAACCACCCGCCTCTGAACCAACAACAGTCCACGTGAATATTCTCCGGTTCTTCGTCGACGACGATCGCAAATTTCCCGTCTGAACCGATAACGTTAAATCCTTTTTCGAGACGTTCAAAAGCGTCTCCGCCCATGAAATTTCGAGCGTTGACGGAGAAAACGGTTTCTAACGTATCGGAACTTTCGTTAGTCAAAACGTATTCGAGGGCGCCGACCGGCATGCCGGAAAGATCGGGTTCATTGGGAATAAAAGGACTAAATCCTATGATTTCTACGGATAAAGGCAGAACGTCGTCGGTGAGTCGTATGTTGCAAAAAGGGAAACTTGAAGAGAAATCAGCGTTGGTAAATCGAGGAAGGCCGTAAGTTTTTTCCCCAGAACCAAGCGCGCTACCTGGTCGGCCAAAGGTCTTATATTCAGGAACGGGGCCTTCAAGCACTTTTGCGACGTTATCGGAAGGCGTCGCTCCCTTAACGCATATAGCTGAGAAAAAAGTTGGTTCGTTGAAATAGTTTAGTCGATGTTTTACGGAAATCCCTGATATAGATCCGTTACCTTCGATAAAAAAATTACCTGCGCCGATTCCGCCAATGGGAAAGGCAATTTTTTCAATATTCTTTCCCGTGTAGACGTCGTTAAAATCGTGCTCAGCTCTAAGCAAAGGCAGAGAAACGACAGACGTTATGGTTAAAATAACGCAACGAATAATAGTTTTAGAAAACGACATATTGCCTCCGGGTAGAAAAAGAGAACGACATAACGCTTGTCGTTCTCTCTTATAGAAATAACTAACGGAAGAGATTCCAACGGGTATAAAACTTCATCAGTACATAGCGTCTGCAACTTGCTGAATCGAGCGAAGATTATGTTCGTGATTCTCAGGACTGGTGAATTTCCAGGGAGTTTGAAGGTATCCAAGGAGGCGTTCCTTGGAAAGATTCTTCTTGCAAAATTCAACCGTTTGACCAAAGTTCAAATCGTTGCTCCAGTTGGAACCTGTCGGAATTTGGTCAAATCCAGCGGCGTCAAAATCAAGATAAGTCTTAGCGCGAGCGTTCGATTCTGGGTTGAAATCGTTGCCGTAATACCAGTTGCTCATGACGACAGACTTGGGCGCCCATTCGATAAAATCAGGATGACTCCACACATAATCGGCCCATATCCAGGGACGAACGTTGTTCTTTTCACATTCGTCGACAAAGAACAGGAAATCATGTTTCCAAAGTTCGCCCTGGCGGACAATCACATAGTCGTAAGAACGTTGATTCTCGTAGTTTTCCTCGTCATAACCCAAATGGAAGAAACGCGGGTGGTCGAAGATTTCCGTAACTTCCTTGATGAGATCGGCGCAAACTTTGTAGTAAGTTGGAGTTGAAAGCATTCTGGCATATTCGCCAAGCCAGAAGTCGTGACAAGACGAGAAATTCAATTTCGGAATCGGTTCGAGTCCAATTTTACGCATACGTTCCAAATCGGCGCGCAATTGATCAACGGACCAGGCGCCCTCGACGGCAAGTTCAGGGTGGGTTTGATATTTGACGGCTTCACCGAGATCAATGACAATCATATTCAGCCCGGATTCGGCGGATTTTTCCGTAAGTTCTATCCAAAGCTTTTCATCACACGAGAATTTGTCAACAGGCGGCGTATACGCGCGAGGCGTGTCGCCCCACATGTTCCTTCCGAGATGCAAGAGAACCGACCATATCATGGGATTTTGCGACGCTTCAGCGGAAAAGCCAGTCTTAGCGAGAGCGGAGAGAATTGGCGAAGTTGCCAACGCGGCCATTCCCGACTGCAAAAAGGTTCGTCGAGTTAAAGAATTCATAGTAGTCTCCTTGTTCGATCATAACTAAAATGGGAGGCGGCGTCGTTTGCGAACGACGCCGCCTCCCATAATATACCCAACGGAAAACGGCAAGTCAACAAATTAACGCTACGCCTCGAGTGCGTTTGTTTTCAATACATCGCCTCGCCCGCGAGTTTAATAGAGTTGAGCAAGTGTTGTTCAGGATCTTTGTGTTCAAAATGCCAATTGGTTTGAAGGTATCCCAAAAGTCTTTCAGAAGAAAGATTCTTTCGGCAGAAGTCGACCAGGTTGCCGAAGTTTTCGTCGCAAGACCAGTTGGAACCTGTTGGAATCTGATCATATCCGGCCTTGTCCAAATCGATAAACGCCTGGACGTAATTCGCTCTGCTTTCGTCCAATGAGCTAAGATCAAAATCAGCGTCGTAATACCAGTTGCTCATAACGATCGATTTTGGCGCCCAGTTCAGGAAATCTTTATGTCGCCAACAATAATCTGCCCAAATCCAGGGACGAACCTGATTTTTCTCACATTCGTTGATAAAGAACATGAAATCATGCTTCCATAGATCGCCCTGTCTAATAACGATATATTCGAACGTTTCCTGATGCCAGTATGTTTCTTCGTCGTATCCAAGATGGAAGAAACGCGGATGATCGAAAATTTCCGTTACTTCTTTGATTAGATCGGAACAGACCTCATAATACTTGGGCGTAGAAACCATTCTTGCATAATCGCCCATCCAATAGTCGTGACACGCGGAAAAATTTAGTTTTGGAATCGGTTCCAGACCAAGTCTTCTCATACGCGCCAGATCGTCTCTAAATTTTTCGATTGACCAAGCGCCTTTGGTCGCAAGTTCAGGGTGTGATTCGTATTGAATACCTTCCCCAATGTCGATAACGACCATGTTGAGACCCGTTTGCGCAGATTTTTCCGTAACTTCTTTCCAAAATGCGTCGTCCCAAGTCATGTGGTCGATCGGGGGCGTATAGGCGTTGGGCGAATCTCCCCACATCTTCTGACCAAGATGGAAAAGAATTCCCCAAATCATGGATTTTTCAGAAACGGTTTCGGCGGCGGTAAGCGTCGTTTGAAGCGCCGACGCGACAGGAATTGACGCAACCGCGAGTCCTTGTTTAAGAAATTGACGACGGGTAGTCATTAGTTTTGCTCCTTATTGCACAGTTGTGATTTTCTTTTTGAACGTTGTCAAAAGCCGTAGACGCGACCTTGCCGTCGTCGTCGGTAGACAAAAACAAAAAGACCGACTAATAGCGGAGGAATCGGAGGAATTAGCGCGGCGTAAGTCTTGTAGCGACTTTGCGTTTGTCGTATAAAACGATCGACTTCACGTTGTTCCTCTTCCACTTTCCTATCAAAAAGACGTTTCTTATCGTCGAGAACTTTAGTCAATCGTTGTCTCGCGGCTACGATAGCCGACTGTATTTCAAGAGATTCTTCTCGACTGAGCTCTTTGGGGACGTCGTCTTGACTTGCGAGTTTTTGAATCGTTTTTTGAAGCGCGTCTTCTTCTTTTCTTCGTTCTTCTTCAAATTCCTTCATATAAGCAATTTGCGCGACAGTAGCTTTGTCGCGAATCTTTTTGGTCGTTTCTTCGATCTTTGTTAAGGTTCTATGTTTAGGACGACGGCTACGTATCGCGATAAGATCGTCTTCGTCCGCGAGGTCGTCTATTAGATTGAGAACGAGCGTAATGTTGTCGAAATCGAAGGATACGCCGCTACGAATATCGGTTCCCATTTCACGAAGCGTGAAGAAACCTGGAGTCGCCATATCGACGTCGGCGACGACGACTACGTTATATTCGGGTGTTTGCGTGTTTGATTCTTTCGTGTCTGACGGAATTTGCATCGCTTTGGGGACGGGGCCGGTAATGTGCGCGGCCAGTGTGTAAACGTCCTCTTTTTCCAGACGCTTTTGACTTTGAGTTCTAATTCCCATGGGAACGACGTCCGACACGGCGGAAAAACCGCCGGCCCAAGTTCTGACTAACGGCGTAAAAACGGTTTCCGCATTTTCTACCTTTGAGAGCGAGCCGACAAATGGGAAGAGCGCGTGCTCTAATGAAGCGACGGTTGCGATATCTTTGTTAAACGGGGAAAATGCCTCCTCCGACGATTGATTGGCGTCAGAAGGCGCGTCGACGTCGTACTTGATTTGTTGGGCGTCGACGAACAGATATTCTTCCGAAAGACCCGCGAGTTTAGGATAGGGATTATAGTTTTTCCAAAGAACGTTAGCTCCGTCAAAACGAACTCCTAACGCCATCCAAAGAAGATTGATCTCACCCTTAAGCGGCGGAACGGGGTTGGTCGGCGTCGGTCGTCGTTTTTCAAGAGTTCCCGGAAGGAATTCCAAAAAAATGGGGCGCGGATCTTCGAAGATTAACGTTGGTTGACCTTGGCGAATCGCAGAGCTCAAATTAATCGTTTCCATTGTCCCCAGCGAGGAGGGTTGCATGGCGACGAGAACGTCGTATTTCCCCATAGAGATCGGTCGGGAAGGGTCTACTGATTCAATATAGTACTGTTTGCTAAGTTCGTCGATAAGAGGCCATTGCGTCTGTATTTCCCGTCCGTAGTCGTCATAACGTCCTAAAACCCCGGCCTCTGTTTCAATAACGCCAATTCGTTTTTTAGGAGGAGACGTTACGCGCGTTAGCGAGGAAACCAATTCATATTCCACCGATAACCCCCTGTTCAAAAACGGTATGACAATCGTTTTTGAACCGCATCGAAAAATGATCGACATGAAAATGGAGTCTTCGCGTAGTTGACCTCGGGAGTCAAAGACTACCTTACGAGGACGAATGTCGTACTGACGCTCAAGTCGGTACGCTTCTTCCGTGTTAGGGACGATATCTCGAATATCGAGAAAAATCGGACACTTAGATCGGTTTTTAAGCTCGTTTAGCGTCGAGACGACGTTCAATTTGGTTTGAACGTACTCCTTGGGAACTTGCGGACTCAATCGAGCTTCAATAACAATTGGGTAATCCGCATAATTCTGTTCGATCAATTTGATTGTTTCAGATGAAAGCGCGCTTAACTTTTCTTCCGTCCAGTCTGCGGAAAGATCGTGATCTCTAATCAATCCAACAACTAATATTGCGGCAATGCCAAAGCAAACGACTCTAAAGAGATAACGCAATGAACGACGTCTGGGATTGTTTGCCAGCCACGTTTTGCGATTAAGCAAAATAACGCAAATATATACTGCCAGCGCGGGAATTAGCAAAAAGTAGACCAGCCCTGATAAGGAAACTACCCCGCGGCCAAACGGCGCGAAAA
Organism: Thermoguttaceae bacterium; assembly: GCA_017550965.1. GTDB lineage: Bacteria > Planctomycetota > Planctomycetia > Pirellulales > Thermoguttaceae > RUG369. Next base: position 1,795 of record JAFZNK010000344.1, on the reverse strand, counting down.
ACGCGTCGATTGCAAACGACTTTAAACTGTTTGCCCATTGGTCGGAAACGGGCAAGGCGTCCGCCCATTTCAATGCGACAAGCGGAACGCAAATCAATGCGCCAAGAATATAAGCGACCGTTAGTTGCGACGTTATGTAGGAAACGATCGACGCTAAAGAAGAGACGGCGAGTCCAATTAGCCAGTAGCCAAGGTATGTGGCGATAAAAAGCCCGACGTCAGGCGAGCCTAGAAATTCAAGAATGATGAAATTGGCAAGGGAGGAGAAAAGCAATGATACCGTATAGACAAGCGCAACGGCGAAGAACTTTCCCAAAACGATTTGAAGAGGCGTGATCGGTTGCGTCGTTAGCAACTCGTCAGTCCCGAATCTTCGTTCGTCCGCCCAAACGTTCATTGAAATTGCAGGCGCGAAGATTAACACGATTAACGGAAACCATAAATTAAGCTGGGCGAGGTTAGCCAGATTGGAATTGACAAATTCGTCGGGCAGGAATGCGGCGACGGAACTCAACAGAACGAAGACACAGATGAAAACGTATCCGGTTGGGTTTAAAAAATAGGAGACAAAATTGCGTTTAAATACGGCAAACATATGATTAATCTTTGCGTAACGGAGTTGTGTCGTTTTAAGCGAACGCTAAATTTTGTTGACGTAACGATTTTGCTTGGTTTTGGTAAGCTCTCGAAATTTTATGTCGAAATCGTCCGCGTCTTTTCCGAATTGTTCGATTCCGCCGTCGAAGACGACTCGACCGTCTGAAACAAAAACAACGCGCGAAGCAACTGCGCGAACTTCTTGAAGAATATGCGTTGAAAGCAAAACCGTTTTAGTCAGACCAATTCTTTTGATTGCGTCTCGAACGTGTTGAATTTGATTAGGATCAAGTCCGGCGGTCGGTTCGTCAAGAATGACGACGTCTGGATCGTGCAAAAGAGCTTGAGCCATTCCGACTCGTTGTCGGTAGCCTCGTGACAATCGTCCAATGGGGCGGTGAAAAACGGATTGAAGTTCGCACAAATCCACAACGGATTCGATTCTTGATTTTCGTTCCTTCCTCGGAATATGGCGCAATTCGGCAAAAAAGGCCAGTAAAGATTCCGGCGTCATGTCTGGGTAAAGGGGGCCGTTTTCAGGAAGATAACCCAGTTTTTTCGCGCCTTCAACGCGATCTTTGGACATGTCGTATCCCGCGATTGAAGCGCTTCCAGACGTTGGGGCCAGAAAGCCGGTGAGCATCTTCATTGTCGTGCTTTTTCCAGCGCCATTAGGTCCTAAAAAACAGGCGACTTCCCCGCGCGCGATCTTAAACGACACGTCTTCTGTCGCGATAAAACGTCCGTATATTTTGGTTAAATGTTGTGCGTGAATCATTGATAATGCGCTGTTTTTTTCGATATAACGTCGAAGTGTCTTTTAGTGAAAAGAAACGCTTTTACCCCCAAGAACCGTCCTCTTTCTCGCTGACGGATTTGCCGACGGTTAAAACGATTGGCTCCGACTTAGTATATTGACGAACTGCGTCGCTCCATTGGGAGACGTTCTGGGAAATAGGCGGCCATGTGTTGTAATGAGAGGGGACGACATAACGCGGTGAAATAGCGTCGATCGCGTCCAGCGACGTCGAAGGCCCCATGGTATATCGATCTCCAATGGGTAAAACAGCGACGTCGATCCCCAATTTTCCTATCCAGCGCATTTCAGAAAAAAAGCCCGTGTCGCAGGCAAAGTATATAGAAAACGCAGCCGCGTCCGCGAGCGTCTTTTGCATTGGTTTGATTGGAGCGTCGTTTG
>JAFZNK010000343.1 GCA_017550965.1 Thermoguttaceae bacterium | reverse complement strand
GCCGCGCCCGCCAAGAAAGCCGCGCCCGCCAAGACGGCCGTGAAAAAAGCCGCGCCCGCCAAAAAGGCCGCGCCCGCTAAGAAAACCGTCAAGAAGGCCGCGAAATGAGCGTGAAGCGTAGTTAAAACGTTTCCCGTATAACGATTGAGGCGCGTTCGCTTAATTGGTGCGACCGCGCCTTTTTCGTTTTTCTGATCGGCGATTCTTCGAGCCGCTTCTGAACTGAGTTCTTTCCGTCTTATTCGGCACAAACTGAAAATTTTTCTTTCTCTCGATAATAAAGTTTTTAAAAAAACGACGCGAGCGCTTGAAATTATCGCGCGACTAGCTTAATATATAAAGTTGGGTTTACGTCGCGTAGTATCGGCGTGTCAGGCTTTGAAATCGGTTCTTAGCGCCAAGCGCGTTTGTCGCGCGCGCCAGGAGTTGAAAGATGTTGAAAGATTTTTGTTGTCGAGCCGCTTGCGGGCTGGCTTTAGTCTCGGCGGCGTTGGCGTCGAGTATCGTTTCTGGTCAGGACGGCGCGAAAACGACGTCGGGCAAGTCGCCGGTCGCCGCGCGTTCGATTCGTCCTTTCGTGCGTTCCGAAACGCCTGCGAATCAGGCGCCGAATCTTTACGACAAGTCTTCCGACGAATTCAACTATTTCCGCGAAGACCTCGGTCGTCAGGAGCTTTCTTCCCGTCAAAAGGCGCGTATCGAGCAGCTTTCCCACCGCGAAGTTTACGCTGATCCCATGGACAAGCCGGCAGCCGACGGAACTCCTTTTATCGACATTTACAGTCCCGACGAGATTTATGAAGACGGCGAGGCTTTTGTCGGTTACGACGATCCCGACGTGATGTACGCCGCCGACGAAAACAACCTCCTCGCGAAATTCGCCAACGCTTGCGAATCGGGCGCTCAGTACGTTTCCCTGATCTTCAACGTCGGCGCGTCGAGCGCCGATTCCATGGATCAAAGCGCTTCGTCCGGGTTCGTCGGTTCGATGGGGCCCGCGATGCCGATGCCGACCGTTACGATGGATTCCTCGGTTATGCCCGGCGGCGGCGCGAGCATGGGGCCGGCAAGCCCTATGTCGGATCCGAAAGACGCCGGTTCGTCTAAAGCCGCCGAAAAGAAAACGGAGCCGAGCAAGGCCGACGATTCCCAGTTGATTTTCCAGAGCGCGGTCGACGACGCCAATCCTTTTGAAGGCAAACTGGAGATCGCCGAAGGCGGTTTCGATTTCTTCAAAGCCGATCGCGAATTTGTCGTTAAAGAAACGGCTCCGCAAGGTTCCGGTTTTATGGGTTCGATGAGCGGCAACGCTTCCGACGGCATAAACATGGCCACGCCTCCGGAGATGATGGGCGGAATTTCCCGTTCTCCCGAACCGTCCAGCTACGACAAATAAAATCGCTGATCGGAACGGAGTCGATCTAACGTTTAATCAGACAAATCATTCCGCCCGACGCGCTCGGGCGGCTTTTTTAACGGCGTTTAAACGGCTTGCCCAAGAGGTCGAACTTCCTCTTTTGCGGCGGCGTTTGAGCGTCGATTTTTTTTTAGGAAACGCTCGTTCGTTTTCCTTTCAAATCTGCGGATCAATCAATGAATCGTCTACTTTCACGGAAGTTTTTTTGGACGTCGTGCGCTTGTCTCGTCGCGTTTTTCTTCGCGGCCTTTTTCGGCTGTCGTCGCTCGGAGCCTGTTGCGAACGCGGAGGGAGAGAAGCTCGAGATTTTAGTCGCCGTCGATCCGATCGCCTACATGGTCGAGCGCGTCGGAGGAGACCTCGTTTCGGTCGTCGCGCTGACTCCGCAAGGAAGGGACCCGGAATCTTACGCGCCGACGCCGGGCGATTTGAAACGCGTCGTCGCGTCGCGCGGCTTTCTCCGCGTGGGGCTTCCTATTGAACAGCGGTTCGAGAAGAATATCAAGTCGATAGCGCCCGACGCGCGAACGTACGATTTATGTAAGAATTTGACGCTTCTTGCGGATCCTCATCACTGCGAAGACCCCGACGCGGAAGCCCATGACGATCACGACGACGAAGATTCGCTCGACGCGCACGTCTGGACGAGCCCCGCAAACGCGCGCGTCATGGTCGCGAATATCGCCGAGGCGTTGGCGGAACTCGACCCTGACAATGCGGAAACTTACGACGCGAACGCCGGGGCGTTCGACGCGGAACTCGCCGCGCTTCAGGAGGAGATTCGCGCGCGTCTGGAGCCGTTTGAAGGGCGCGGATTCGTCGTGTTTCATCCCGCGTACGGCTACTTTGCGCGAGAATTCAATCTGGAACAGCGCGCCGTCGAATTCGAAGGGAAAGCCCCGCGTCCCAGAGAACTTCAAAAACTTATCGAGCAGGCGAAAGCGGACGGCGTTCGTAAGTTGATCGTTCAGCCGGAATTCAGCCGCTCGTCGGCGCAGACGATCGCCGACGCGGTCGGCGGCGAACTCGTCGACCATTCGCCGCTGCAAAAAGATTATTTCGCCAATATGCGCGCGCTGACCGACGCGATTGTCGGTTCTTTTGAAGATCAATAGTCAACGACCCAACAGGAGAGCAGACAATGTCGACGTTGAACAAGGCGTCAATCGATCCGACGATCGAATTTTGCGAGTCGATCCGAAAGCGCGTCCTCCAATTGAGCGAGCGCGCCGAGTCGAGCGCTTCCGCGCTTGCCGACGCGGCGATCGCCGCGCTGACCGCGTTGCGTTGCGAACGCGATCTTCGCGATTTGCGCGACCCGAATTCGGCGCGAGACGCTCTTGCCGACGGCTGGATCAACCGCGTCGCCGAGACGTTCGACCTTGCCGGGTCGCTCGTCGACAAAGTCGAATCGCAGGACGAGCGCGACTATCTTCTGCGCCTTTTTATCGAATCGACGGTTGACGTTCTTCCCGCCGAGAGCGACCTTTGGGACAAAACGCTCGCGCTTCTTGACAAGACGTCCGATTCCGACGAACGTCAACTCGCGACGCTCGCGCTGGCGATCGGCATGGCGAAACGAACGCCCAGGCTTCCTTATTCGGAGGAAGAGCCTCGTCGCCGCGCGCGCGAACTTGCGGAGACGCTCGAAGACGCCGACGATTATGAACGGGCCATGGGGTATGTGTTGGCGGGGACCCGCGCGTCGATCGAATTGTTGGACGACGAAGAGGCGGAGTCGGCTCGACGGGAGTTTCGCGACAAAGAACTTGACAAGTTTTTCGTCGACGCGACGATCGAAGGCGTCGTTCGCTACTTTAACGAAACGGCGCTCGAGTTTGTCAACCTTCTGCCCGTTTCCCGCGCCCATGTCGTTTGTTCCGAGGCATGGTCGGGGTTGCGCGACGCGCTCGAGCGAATCGAACGCGGGATCGAGACGCGCGTTCTTCGCGAACGAGTCGAAAGCGGCTGGGAAGAAAGCGATTTGGACGACGACGAGATCGACGACTTAAAATCCCTGCTGAAAAATCTTGTCGTTTCGAATCCGATCGCGGCGAATTACGGCGAAGAAACGCGCGCGTTCGTCGAGCGTTGGAACGCGTTTGGCACGATCGAAAAACAGCTTGCTTTTATGGCGTCGGCGACGTCGACCCCGGCGTTTGGCGACGCGTCCGCGCAACCGCTCTTTTTCCGCGACGAGGCGTGTTATCGGTCGGAGCGCGCCGCCTGGATTGAGCTTGCCGAGAAGCTCGCGCGCGCCGACGGGCTGCTTCCTCAGGAAAAAGCCTCGCGATTGACGAGTCTCGCGAAGACGCGGTTCGAGGACGGCGATAAAGAACGCGGTCGCGCGGCGGTTCTTGAAGTTCTCGCGCTTCTTCCTCAACTTGAAAGCGCGGGGTACGCGGAGCCGCGTCTCAAAGAACTCGTTCAAATCCATCTGGATTGTCGCCAAACCAAGCCGGCGGCGCGGTTGGCGGCGCTGTTGGACGAAAAGATCGCCGCGCAGACGGAACCGATGATGCGCGACTATCGCCGCGACGACGTTTTCGCGACGTATTTGCGCGTCTTTGACGAGCCGCGTCTTGAAGAGGCGCTGAACTCCTTTGAGTCGAGCGTCTATCGGACGACGTGGCGCGCCAGAAGCCTTGTCGCGCGCGCTTTTACGAATTTCCGCGAGTCGAACGACGCGGAGACGTTTCGACGCGAACTCGAGGCCGCCGCCGCGTATCTTGCCGAAGCGCAGGAACGGGAAGACCCCGTCCTTGCGGCGTCGTCCTTGCGCGATCTGGCGGAATTCGCCGCCGAACAGGCGTGATAACTCCCGTTTTTTCAAATAAATCCATCTCTCTGCGAGGAACGTTATGACCGATTCCAGCTTTATCGAACTTGACGACGCCATGATCGACGTCGACCGCGAGCGTCGTTGCGGCTTCTCCGAAGTCGTTTACGGCGAGAGCAAGACGGCGGATATGATCCGTCGAATCGCGTTGGCTCAACTCGAACGGGGAATCGACGTTTTCGCGACGCGCGTCGACGCGCAAAAAGCCGCCGAAGTTTTGCCCGACTTGCGAAAAGTCGAGCCGAACGCGTATTACAACGACGTCGCGCGAACTCTTCGCGTTCCGAAAAAACGTTCCGACGACCGCGCTTATCGCGGAAAAATCGCGATTCTGACCGCCGGAACAAGCGACTTGCCCGTCGCTGAAGAAGCGCGCGAGACGGTTCTCTGGACCGGCGCGGACGCGATTCTCATTCAAGACGTCGGCGTCGCGGGGCCGAAGCGCCTGATCGCCAAACTCCCTCTTCTTGAAGACGCGGACGCGATCGTGGTCGTCGCCGGGATGGAGGGCGCGCTTCCGAGCGTGGTCGGCGGGTACGTTTCCGCGCCGATTATCGCGGTTCCCACAAGCGTCGGCTACGGCGCGGCGTTCGGGGGCGTCGCCGCGCTCCTGGGCATGATGAACAGCTGCGCGTCGAACGTAACGGTCGTGAATATCGACGCGGGGTTCAAAGCGGGCTACGTCGCCGGGCTTATCGCCAAGCGCGTCGCCGACGCCGTAAATAAGAGGTAAACGCGAATAAACGTTCGCGGCGCGCGTTTTTAAACGAGATATTCAATCGCATGAAAGAGCAATTTCGCCGCACGGCGCTGATGATCGGAGAGAACGGTCTTGCGGCGCTTCACGATTCCTGCGTTACCGTCGTCGGGCTCGGCGCGGTGGGGAGTTACGCGCTCGAAGCGCTTGCGCGCGCCGGGATCGGACGGTTCCGACTCGTCGATTTCGACCGCGTGCAGTCGAGCAATATCAACCGTCAGCTATTGGCGACCTGTCGAACCGTCGGAGCGTTGAAGACGGACGTCGCGCGCGAGCGCGTCGCGTCGATCAATCCCGCCGCGATCGTCGAAACAAAGTCGATTTTGATCAACGACAAGACGATCGGCGAACTTTTTGACGGCGACTGGTCGACGCCCGCCGATTACGTCGTCGACGCGATCGATTCGCTCGGCCCGAAAGTTACGCTTGTCGCGGAACTTGTTCGCCGCCGCGCGCGATTTATGTCGAGCATGGGCGCGGCGTTGCGCTTCGACGCGTCCCTGGTCCGGGTCGGCAAATTGTCGGACGTCGTCAACTGTCCTTTGGCGCGTCAACTTCGCAAACGTTTGCGCCGCGTCGGCGTCGACCCCGACGCCGTGAAATGCGTTTATTCGCCCGAGCCGATTCGCGACGCGCTGCGCGCGGGCGTCGAAGCGTTCGAGCGCGTCGATCCCGCCGCGCCGCTTACCCCCGAAAACGCGAATAATCCGCCGGGAAGACCGCGCAACACGCTCGGGAGCCTGCCGACGGTCGTCGGGATTTTCGGACTGCGCATAGCGCACGAAGCGATTTTAGAACTTAGCGGCGTAAATCGTTAGAGGGCGCGCTTTCGGGAATTACGCAGAGCCGCCCAGAATTCGTCGGCGTCTTCGTCGAAACGATCGTCGGAAAAGACAAACGGCGCGTCGCGCCCTTCCTGATCGGTTTCTTCCTGAACGCTCGCGCTTTGCGTCGCGTTCGACGCGTTTTCTCGCCTGTAGACGACGTATTCTTCTCCGCCGTATCCTTCGCAATCTATCGCGTTAAGCGTAACGACGCAGTTCCCCTGATCCGGCGCGTAGAAATGCGACGCGTTGAGTTCGTAGCCGAGCGCCTCGACGACGAGCGGTTCCGAGCCGTCCCCCCAGTCGAGCGTCCATCGCGCGATCGCGCGACCGGCGGGGACCGTTATGGCCAGCGACGTCGCGGCTCCGTCGCAAAACGTTTGCGCGTCGACGTTAAACGTCGGTTCGACGCGTTCCTGGAACACGTAAAACTCCTCGACGGAGACGTCGGAACCGCGCCGGGTCATGACGCGAACAAGCGCGCGTTCGCCCAGCGCGTAGCCGGACGCGGAGGGGTTAAAGCAGAGTTCTTCGGAGCCTTTGACGAAATCCTGTTCGTCGATTTCGCGCGAATTCGAGACGTCCCAGTAGTATTCGTATTCTTCGTCCGACTCTTCCGGAGATTTCGCGCGTAAAAAGAGCGCGTTTCCCTCTTGAACGCAACGCGTTTCAAAATCCTCGGTCGTAACGCGCGCGGCTTTTGACGCGGCGGTTCGGTCGAGCGGCGTGTTGATCGCGAAGACGCGATAGAGCGCCGATTGATCGTAAGGTTTATAACTCAACACGCCCGTCGTATAATTCGTCGACGTTACCGACGACGCGACGGAAAACCACGACAGTTGATTCGATTCTTTTGCGATCAGCGCGTAGACTCGATACGAGGCCGCGACGCCGGGCCACGCGAGGACGTCTCCTTCCCGCGCCGACGTTACGCAGACTTCGGACACGGTTTTAATATCGCGGCGATAAACGCGATAGAGATACGTAACGTTCGGTTGGACCGACCGATCGACGTAGCTCGGCTCGACGACGCGATCCGCGACGACGCTCCACGTTCTGTCCTCTCTGGAAACGCCGGGCGCGTCGACGCAACGCTCGACGACGTAATACGCGCCGGAAGTCGCGGCGGAGCGGTCGCCGGCCCCCTTTTGCCAGGTAAGAACGACGTCGGCGCCTTCCGCTTGCGCGGTCAATTTGACGGGGGCGGGCGAATCGAGCGCGTCGGCGAAATCGTAGTCGACGCTATAGCCCAAATCTTCCAAAACGCCGAGCGTAACCGCCGTAAGCGTCGCCTCGTACGACGAAGAGATCGCGTAATTCATTCCGTCGCGCTGATTGATATAGAGGTAGTACGTCGAGTACAGCGAACTGATATGACATCCGAACGATCCGCTCGACGAATACGTTTCCATAAGAAACGCGTCGTCGGCAATTAAGGAGACGATTTCTTCCGGGTACGTCTTTTGGAACTGTTCGACTCCGTTTTCTCCGACGTAATACCAATAGCTCGTGTTTTGCGAAAGCGCGTTTTCAAGCCCCGAGGGCGTTTCGCGGCGCTTTTCGATCACGTTGCGCGCTTCCAGATAGCGCAGGTTGTATCCGAACGAGTGCGACAGTTCGTGCAGCGCCGTGTTGTAGAAGACTTTTTGAACCGTCTCGCTGGGATTGGCGACGAAATACTTCGCGTTGAACATCATCGAGCCGGTCGCGGGCAGGCTGTTTCCGGCGTCGCGATAATATCCGCCGTTGAGGGACGAGCCGAGGCTCGTCGCATTGTCGTAGGAGTCCGAGAAGCCGAAATAGAGATAAATATCGTCGATTTCAAGCGTTTCGCCGTCGACGTCGTAAGGATACGTCTCGTCGGGCGCGCCTTCGGTAAAGATTTCCTCCCAGCGCGCGAGCGCCTGTTCCCAAAGTTCGATATAAATCGGGTCGGTAACGTCGCAATATTTGTAGCTTCCGTAATATTGCAGGCCCGACTGACCCAGCACGCGCACGCGCCCGGTGTTGAGAAGCGTATAGTCGATATTGTACGCGTCGAATTCCGATTCGATCTCCGCCGCGCTCGTTGCGACGGCGTCGTCGAGCCAAAGCGTCCCCGACGCGGCGCTCAAAAGCGCGCGGTCCTCCAGCGCCTCGACGCGCGGCGAGCGCGACGAACTCTTCTCGCGCTCGCTCGTATCGCGGCGTTTTTTTCGGAACCAATTGGATAAAACGTTACGAGGCATGACCTGTTTTTCAAACGCGACCGACGACGGGCCTTTCCTTCTTTTGACGCGGCGCGTTCGCCGACGCTCCCGTAATTCTAGAGTATTTCTCCTTATTTGTCCACCGGAATACGGCGTCGTCGGCGCGGTTTTTATCGTTTTTCTTTTTCGGTTTTGCGAAGACGTTTTCGAATAATCCTTGACTTTTTGCGCCTTAAACTTTATCCTGAAACATAAACGAGCACTTATTCCTTTTTCCGGAGTTTTCCAACATGACGCGCGACGAAGCCCAACATGAAATCGCCCGACTCAGCGCCGAGATTCGACGCAACGACCAGCTCTATTACGTCGAGAGCGCGCCGACGATTCCCGACCACGAATACGACTTTCTCGTCAAGCGGCTCAAAGCGCTCGAAGCGGAGTTTCCGGACCTTGTTTTGCCGACGAGCCCGACGCAGCGCATTGGGGACAAACTCGAGGGCAAAGCGGAGGTCGTGCGGCACGAAGTCCCGATGCTGTCGATCGAAAACGTCTACGACGAGGCGGAGCTTCGCGAGTTCGTCGCGTCCGCGCAGAAGAACGTTTCCGAACCTCTGGCGTGGGTTTGCGAGTTGAAAATCGACGGCGTCGCCGCGTCCCTCCACTACGAAAAGGGCGTTTTAACGCGCGCGTTGACGCGCGGCGACGGCGTCTTCGGCGAAGATATTACCGCGAACGTGCGCACGATTCGCGACGTGCCGCTTCAACTTGCCGGGGACGCGCCCGAGAAACTCGAAGTTCGCGGCGAAATCTATATGACGAACGAGAATCTCGCGCGGCTCAATCAGCTCGAATACGAGCGCGCGCAAGCGGCCGGGCGCGAATTCAAGCCTTTCGCGAACACGCGCAATTTGACGTCCGGCGCGATCAAACAGCGCGACCCGTCGGTCTGCGCCGAACGGCGACTGCAGTTCTTCGCGCACTCGACGGGGACCGACCCCGGCGCCGTCGCGCCGACGCATTTTGAATTCATGCAAAAACTGCGTCAATTCGGGTTTGCGACCGCGCCGCTGCTCAAGCGTCTGCCGAATTTCGAGGAGGCGTTCGCGTACGTGCGCGAGACGCAGGAACGACTTCACGAACTCGATTTTGAAGTCGACGGGATCGTCATGAAAGTCGACGATTTCCGCGCGCGCGAAGAGATCGGCTCGACGTCGAAATATCCCAAGTGGATCGTCGCGTGCAAATTTGAGAAATACGAAGCGCAGACGAAAATTCGCGAGATCGTCGTGCAAATCGGCAAGTCGGGGGTCGTTACGCCGGTCGCGGAACTGGAGCCGGTCGAAATCGCCGGAACGACCGTCTCGCGCGCCACGCTCCACAACGCCGACGAAATCGAGCGAAAAGATATTCGCGTAGGGGACGCGGTCGTCGTCGAAAAGGCGGGCAAGATCATTCCGCACGTCGTGCGCGTCGAGACGTACCTGCGTTCGAGCGTCGATCCGCCCAAACCGTTCGAATTCCCCAAAATTTGCCCCAGTTGCGGAAGCGAGCTTAAAAAAGACGAGGAAACGGTTTTCATCAGGTGCGTCAACCCCGAGTGCGCCGCGCAGTTCCGCGAACGACTCGCGTATTTCGCCTCCAAAGACGCGATGGATATCGACGGGGTCGGCGCGTCGCTCGTCGAGCGGCTTACCAGCCCGACGCCCGGCAGTTTGCTCGGGGAAGGCTCGCGGCTCGTTCAGTCGTTCGCCGATCTCTATCGTCTCACGCCGTCCGATCTTACGCAACTTGACGGAATCCAGAAGAAATCGGCGTCGAATATCGTCGACGCGATTCAGGGGAGCAAGACGCGCGGTCCGGCGCGGCTTCTCGCGGGGCTTTCGATTTCAGGCGTCGGCGTTCAGACGGCCAAAGAGATTATTAAGAAATTCCGGTCGTTCGACGCGCTTGAAGCGACGACCTCCGCCGACGATTTCCTCTCGGTCGAAGGCGTCGGCGAAATTCTCGCGCGGAACCTGTTCGATTTCTTTCATTCGGAAGAAGGACGGCGCATCGTCGCGGAGCTTCGTTCGGTCGGGCTGGACATGGCGCTCGAACCGCTGACCGAAGAAGAAACCAACGCGCCTAAACCGCTCGCCGGCAAGACGATCTGCGTTACCGGAACGCTCGTCAATTACGACCGTTCCGCGATCAAAGAGACGATCGAGCGCTTCGGCGGCAAAGCGAGTTCGTCCGTGTCCAAAAAGACGACGTTTCTGCTCGTCGGCGCGGAGCCCGGCTCGTCCAAAGTGGAAAAAGCCGCGGAACTTGGCGTCCCGACCATTAACGAAGAGGAGTTTCAGGCGATGATCGGCGGCTCCGACGTCCCCGACGACGATAACGACGAATCGCTTCCGTTGTTCGCTAAGCGTTGAAATACGATAAGCGTCCCGCGCAAAGCACGGCTAACCGTCGCGTGATCGCGACGGTACATTTGCAATAGCAAATTTTAAAAGAGCGTTGATTCTTGCGTCGCCTGTTAAACAAACGTCTCGACCGTGCCTTTCTTGATTCTCTTTTAAGACGCGTCGCTACCTGTCAAAGGCTTGCCTCTCTCTCTGGAAAAATTTTTCAGGTCTGTGGAAGTCGTTGTTGCGCTATTTCTAACATGTTATAAAATAAATTCTTATTGAGCATATATGCGCCATGTCTATTGACGGCTCTATGAAAACTTTTTTCGACTTTTTTAAAAATTCCCTATTACACGGCCAAAAAAAGGCGCTATTTTAATAGTGGAGTCGATAGCGGAAATTTGGCGGCGCTGGAAATTCGGAGCGCAACTCCGTCGTTACGACGTCAAAATTGAAGTCTCCTGCTAGTCAACTTTCAGGAACGCGGCCTTCCAGAGAAGTCGTCTCTGAAAAGCGCGTCTCCTTTCGCATGGCTTCGTGGATGAAGTCCGGCTTTTCATTGCGCGTTTCTTAAAAAGCGCGTAATGACGCGAGATATGTTAATAGGTGAAAAACAAAGGTCGTTGCGTCTAACGTTTTCTAAAAAGCAGGAGTTTTAGAGAAACGTTCGTCTTTTCAGTATTTAAACGCTAAAAGCGTCTCGCGCTTGAAGCGACTCTGCCGTTGTTATTAGTTATTTGCTTTGTCGTATTCCAATACGCGTTGCGAACTTGCGACTCTTTTGCAGTTCGGCGACGTCGTGTCGATTAAGAATTGTTGATTCTTCAGTAATGAAGTATTAACAGTTTTAGGAATGTGTTGTCCTGTTACGTTGTACGAGAATACAACTGAGCGTTGATTCAACGAGACGGTTCGTCTATTTGAATCAATACGGCGGTTTATTGTCCAATTTTAATGTAATTGCGTAATTTTAAGGAGAGTATTATGAAATTCAACTTCTTCCATTTCCTCCAAAGAGCGTTTGATCAATCAGATTGTAATGCTCCGAAAATTTGAACAAGCGTAATAAACACCCGGACTTTCCGGCTTTTGAAAATAATCGGAATATCTGTTCTGCTTGCGTCTATTTTTTTTTTTGGTTCAAGACAACTTTAATTGACATTGTTGTCATCTAAGTTATACTGAACCAATGATTAACAAATACATAAAAAGTTCGCACATTTCAGAACGTCAAACACGCGCTATTTTAAAGTACTTTTCCCTCGACTTTGAAGCGACAAAAATCGCCTCGTTGACAGGAATCAGTCGCCAGACGATCAATCGTATCCTGACTGCTCTTCGTGAGCGCATTGCTTCTCT
>JAFZNK010000342.1 GCA_017550965.1 Thermoguttaceae bacterium | reverse complement strand
GAAGCGTCGTCTCCAAAAGACAGCCCCGCGCCGAAGTTTTTAGGCGAGAAGGAAAACGGGGCGTCGGAACCCGTTCCTCCGAACAGATCCTGCGCGTAAGCTCCGGCGACTGCCGTCGACAACATGAGGAGCAAAGACAGCGTCGCCGATAGAAAAGGCTTTCTATTTTTCAACATAGGGTCTTCCAAAGGTGTGACTCTAACGTGGGTAATCCGCTATAAACGTCGTATGAGTTTGCGCTTGAATTATTCGCAGATTGGCGCGAATTTTTTTATCTTTAGCGCGCGATTTCTTATTAAACGCCAGGAAAAAATCCCTTTTCGTATTATACCAGAAGGTAGGAAGAATGAAAACGCCCCGCGAGGTTCAGAAACGGGGCGAAGCAGTCGATTTTTGAGAAGGGGCTTTTACGCGGCTTCGCGTAGCTTTTTCAATTCGTCTTTTTGGAGTTTGATTATTTCAAGCGCGCGATGCGAACGTTCTTCGAAAAGCCGTTCTTTTTCGCTCATTTCCTCTTGCGCCGCGAGCAGACGCAGACTGATTTGTTGTGCTTCAGCCTGTTTTCGGGCAAGTTGCGCCCCCAGCGTTTCCAGATCGCGCGTTTTTTCCAAAAGGGCGTTTTCTCTTGTTCGGAGATTCGCCGCCAATTCCGCCATCTTCTTTTCCCGCGCTTCTAACGCGTCGGCGACTTTCTCCAATTCGTCGGCGGTTTGTTCGATTTGCGACGCGTTTGTCGCCGCAAGTTGAACGTCGCGAGCCGAATCTTCGGCTTGTTGACGCATTAGCTTCTCAAACGCGGCGATTCGCGCGTTTAAAACGCTCTCTCGACGGTCAAGCTCTTCGTCAGCGGAAGACTGAGCCGTTTCAACAGGCGGTTGCGTTTTCTTACGGAATGCGAGCATTTTTTCATCCTTGTACTCTTTTTCAATAGCGGCGCGTTTCACGTACTGCGCCGCCTCTTTTATCGACAGATAAAAACAGAAAATTTAGATTATTCGATAGAAACGATAAAAACTGTGTAATAAGAATTGTCAAAAAAAGCGTTGGCGCGCAAAGAGGCCAACGCTGATTTCATTCGAGAACCGTTTTTCAAAAGACGAATCTACTGCAATTTCGCCTGGAACGCGGCGTCTTTCGCGGCGATTTTTTCGACAAGTTTCTGTTTGAATTCAACGAGCGCTTCGGCGAGCGCGGGGTCGGCGGTCGCAAGAATCTGCACGGCGAGAATACCGGCGTTTCTCGCTCCGCCGGAACCTGTTCCGACCGTCGCCACGGGCACGTCGCCCGGCATTTGCACGGTGGAAAGCAGAGAATCGAGGCCGCCCATCATGTCGGTTTTTACCGGAATTCCAATCACGGGCAACGTCGTGTGCGACGCGATCACGCCCGCGAGGTGCGCGGCGCCTCCCGCGGCGGCGATCACGACGCCAAGTCCGCGCGATTTGGCGGTCGAGGCGTAATCGAGGACTTTTTCGGGGGTTCGGTGCGCGCTCATAACGTGGATTTCGTATCCGACGTTGAATTCGTCTAACGCTTTTGCGACGCCGTTGATTTTTTCCCAGTCACTGTCGCTTCCCATCACAACACCGACGCGAATTTGCTTTTCGCTCATCTTTTTCTCCTCGTCGAGCGCGCGGAGGCGCTTTTTTATTGTCGATTTGTTGCAATCGCCGACGCGCGGCGTTACAATGAACGCGTTAATTGTAACGGAGATTCGTCTTTTCGCAACGGCGTTTGTTACGTTTTGGCGTTAAGACGTCTATTTCATCGAGAGGAACACGTCTTATGAACTGTAATCGACTTTTTTTGACGCTTATCGTCGGCGCGTTCGTCGCTGTCGGCGTTTCCGCCCCGGCCGGCGAGCCGCAATGGATTTACAACAACGGAGACGGGTTGAAAAACTCGAGCGTCGGCCAGGGAATGGCGAGCGGCGAATTCGGGTTGACGTCGATTAAATCGACGGGGACCGATTGCACGCTTACCCCGCGTATGACGGCGGACGACGCGTTTCAGGCGTCGGAACGCCCGTTTTTCGCTGTGCGCTACAAGTACGAAGCGGGCGTTTCCGTCGCCGGATTGTTCTTTACGACCGACGAATTGCAGAATCTTTCCGACAAGAGCTTTTCCGCGTTTAACGTCGAGTCGGACGGCAAGTGGCACAACAAAATCGTCGACATGAGAACGTTTCCGCATGGGAACTGGAAAGGGACGATTAAGTCGTTTCGTTTCGACCCGACCAATCCCAGCGAAATCGACGCGAATTATTCGATTTCCAGACTTGGCTTTTTCCCGACTCAAGAGGCTGCTGAAGCTTTTCTCAACGACGCAAACGACAAGGCTGATTATTCTCAAACGACTGTTTTGAACGGAGATAATCAACGTTGCGTCATACCGGGGGGCGTTCTGGACGACAGCTTTCAAAGCGTCGATTATTTGATCGGCAAGCCCGCCGATCCCGCCAATTTTAAGTTGAAGAACACGCGCGAAGACGTCGTCGTGGAACGCGACGGAAAAGTCGAAGCGCTTTGCGACGTTACCTCCCGCGGTTACGTCGTTTATTGCGCGCGTCAGAAGGGCGTTTATTCGCTCGTCGACAAAGGCCAAACGCCGTCCCCGTCCGACGTTTCCGGTCGCGCTTCCGAGCCCGCCGTTCGATTTGTTTTGGCAAGAGGATTGATGAACGCTCAAAACGGCAAGTTTCGCCCCGAGGACGTTCTTTCGCAAGACGAGTTGAATTCCGTCGCCAAAACGCTCGCTTCCTACAAGGATTACGGCGACGTCGGCGCGAGCGTCGCGGAAAACGCGAAGAACCTGAACGGGTTGACGCGCGAAGCCTCCGCCGTCTCGATGACGAACAGTATTCGCGAAGCGCTTGGCGTCGTCGTCAATAGCCGGTATTCCCCCGAGTATTTCACGCGCGAACGCATTCGCGTCGGGGCGTGGGGCAACTTCCGTCCCGTCGATTTTGACGACGAGTATATGCGAACGTACGCCGATTGCGGATTCGATTTCTTATTGGCGATGGGCGGCATACCGACGAGCAAATTGCTTGCCGCCGGCGACAAATACGGCGTGGAAGTTTACGTCAACGACGGCGCGTATCGCAAGCCGCTTGCAGGCGACGCCGAGTACGTCGATCATCCGAGCTATACCGGCGCGTACGTAACCGACGAGCCCGGCTCCGACGATTACGACAAATTGGCGGCGGTATGCAATCCATACAAGCAGGCGACGGGGAAGGAAGCGTACGTCAACCTTCTTCCGATGTACGCGAACGCCGCGCAGTTGAAGTTCGGCGCGGGGGCTGCGGCGATCGAATATTACGACAAAGACCCCGACTTGTTCCGCAAATATTGCGCCGATTTTTGCAAGAAGTTTGACACAACTTACGTTTGCACCGATATTTACCCCCTTAATTGGACGAGCGATCATAAGAAACTGACGTACGCCGATTACGTCGAGTCGATTAACGTAATTGCTTCGGTCGCGAGAGAATACGATCGCGAGTTCTGGTGCTATATTCAGACGTTTGCGTGGATTCCGAGCAAACGCACGCCCACCGAAGCGGAGTACCGCTGGCAGTGTTATTCGATGCTTTCTTTCGGATGCCGTTGCATTTTGTGCTGGACGTACGCCGGATATCACGACGATTTTCCGTCTCTTGTCGACACGAAGAGTCGCCGAACGACCGCGTGGTACGACGCGCGACCCGTCTTTTGGGAGCTGCGTCGGCTTTCGGACGAATTTGTTAAGTATCGCAATCTTGGCGCGTTTACGCACAACTGCACGGACGCTACTCCGTACCTGAAGATGACGGGCGAATACAAAGATTTTGGCCCGATTCAGGAAATCGACTGCGCCGAACCTCTTCTTATCGGTTGCTTCGAGAAGAAGGACGAATCGAAGAGCGGCGCGTTCACGTTGGTTAATATGTCCGAACTTCAGGATAATAAAGGCGCGACCGTTCGGATGAAACTCGGCGCCGACGGAGCTACCGCCTGGTATCGCGGCGTTCCGCAAGACGTCAAGCCTAACGACGAAGGCTTTTTCACCTTCGAACTTGCGTCTGGCGAGGGCGTTTTTGTAACGCTTCAATAACCCCTGTTTTTTGACGTTGCGCGGTTCCGGGATCTCTCTCGGAGCCGCCTTTCCAAAAGGTAATTGAACGATTTTTCGTTTTGTCGGTTGACAACGTCTGGGAGGACGTCGAATGAAACGTTTACTATTTCTCGTCGCGACGCTTGCGGTTTTTTGTCTGCCAAGGCAGGGCGTCGCTACGGAGTATTTTGTCGATTCTCACGCGGGAAACGATTCGGCGTCGGGAACAAGTCCTGAAAACGCTTGGAAGACGCTCGATCGCGTGAATAAGGCGAAATTCGAGCCGGGCGACGTCGTTCGGTTCCGCAAAGACGGAATCTGGCGCGGTAGGTTGACTTGTCAGTCGGGAGCGGAAGGAAATCCGATAGTTTACTCGGATTACAAAACGGGAAAGGAAGTTTTTCCGCCTCGGATTCTTAACAGCGTCGATTTAACAGGGGGCGCGAAATGGGTTCGCGTCGGGGACGAGAATTCCAATCTTTGGGCGACGCGCGAGGGCGATTGGCGCGATCTTGGCGTTACGGACTACGTTCGCGGTTTCGCGTCGGGCAAGTGGCATATTTATACCGAAGAAGACGCTAAAGCGACCTATCGTTCCGCGACGTTTGACGATCTTGACAGCGCGCGAGGGTATACGATCGAATGCGAGGAACCCGGCTCGGAGCCGTCCTATCTTCAGTGGACGACGGACGGGTTCGACGTGAAGCTGGGCGGTTGCGTCGCGTTGCGTTTTATGGCTCGCGCAAGCGTTCCGTTTACAATCGACAGCGGCGTTACGCTCATGATGACGGGCAAGCCGTGGAGCGGGTATGGGGACACGATCGATTTGCCCGGTGAAATTTCTTCCGAATGGCGCCAATATACGGTCGTGTTTCGTCCGATCGTCGAGGCGAACGACGGAAGAATTACGTTCTTTCTCGGAGGCAAACTGCCCAAAGGAGGAACTTTCGATTTCATCCCTCTTGAGGCTCACGAATACGAAGACGTTTCCCTTGGACTCAATACCGACGTCGGGAATCTTGTGTTGACGGAACCTTCGCCGGCTGGGCCGAGTCGCGGTATTATGACGATCTTCGAGTATCGACCCGAAAAGTTTTTCGCAACGACGGCCGACAAAACGGAATATTGCGGCTTTAAACGCTGGGCGTTGGACGAACTCAAAGAGCTCAACGACTTTTGGTACGATAAGAAAACGCGCCGCGTTTATATGATTTCGGACCAAAATCCCGGCAAGAAGTTTGTTTCCGTCGAAGCGCCTCTTCGCAATCATTGCTGCGTTTGCGGCGGACATGACGTCGTTATTGAGAACATTACGTTTTCCCACACGGGCGCGCATGGAATCTCGTTGCCGAAACCCAAGCGCGTGACGGTTCGTAACTGCGCGTTCGACTGGATTGGCGGAGGCGATCTTTCCAACGAAGGCGGAACCGGCCGACGCGTTCGCTTTGGCAACGGCGTGGAATATTGGGACGGCCTGGAAGATTGCGTCGTCGAGAAGTGCAGATTTTCCCGCGTTTACGACGTCGCGATTACGACGCAGGGCCCCGAGAAGGACGTCGCCAGAAATCTTTTCATGCGCGACAACTTGATGTATCGTTGCGAACAGGCGTTTGAAATCTGGTTCGACGATCCGGAAACGGTCGTCGAAAACGTCGTGTTCGAACATAATCTATGCGTCGACAGCGGACGCGACTGGAGTCATATTCAGCGACCGAACAAAATCGCGACTCCAATCTTGGGATACAATCTCGACGCGAAAACGGTCGATATAACGATCCGTAAAAACGTTTTTTACGACACGCAACAGTTCTTTATTAAGTGCTGGCATAACCGAATCGCCGACTATCATATCGACGACAACGTCTATTGGATCGACGAATCAAAACCTCACGAGTCGGGGGACAAATATTTTTGCTACGACGCTTCCCACGGTAAAGAACCGACGACGTTCGACGAGTTTCGCGCCGCGACCGGACACGACGAGCATTCGCGTTGGATCAAACCGGAATTCAGGATGTATTATTCCGACGATTTCACGTTGACCAACCAGGAAGAACTGGACGCCGGGCCGCGCGACGCGGACTGGGGACTCCTTTGGTAGCGGCGCGTTCCGTCTGTTTTTTCTTTTTCGTAAGGTTTTGTCATGACACGCTATTTTGCCAGTTTTTTTGCCGTCGCGCTCCTGCTTTTGCCGTTGCGCGCGCCGAACGACGTCGTTTTTGCTCAAATCGACGCCGAAACGGCGAACGTCGAATCCCTTGATTTTCCCATACTGTTCTCCAAACAGCATAATTATCAGGGATTGCATATTTACGACGCGTTTTTCCAATTTCGACCCGGCGGGGGAATTTACGTTTTGGAAAACCCCTCCGCGCCAAAGGAAGAACGACGCGTTCGCGCGGTGATCGACGCGACGACGCCCGAAACGTTGGGCGAGGGCGTTTATTCGTCTCCGTCGCTTTCTTACGACGCGAAGAAAATCGTTTTTGCGTTTAAGGGAACGGCGAACGGGAATACGGAACTTTACGAAATTGGAATCGACGGGACGGGATTGCGCAAGGTTGTCGGTTTTGAGTCGGGTTGCAACGCCTATTGCGGGAGCGGCAAAGGGTGGCACGACGTTCAGCCGTCCTATTTGCCCGACGGACGAATCGTCTTTACGTCGACGCGTTATTCGGGGCTTGTTCCCTGCGCGAACAACGGCGTCGCCGTGTTGTTTGTCGTCAACCCGGACGGAAGCGATCTCCATACGATTTCCGTGAACAACGTGACGGAATTCAACCCGACCGTTTTAGACGACGGGCGAATTCTTTTCGGTCGCTGGGAATATATCGATAAAAACGCGTTGACGATTCAGAGTTTATGGACGGTTTTGCCCGACGGAATCAACGAGACGGCTCTCTATTCGAACAACATGGTTTTTCCGGAAGCGATTCTTCAGGCAAGACAAGTTCCCGGCAATCCGGAACTTGTCGTCGGAACGTTTGCCGGGCACAACGGGCCGCCTCGCGGCGCGATCGCCATGGTCGACGTTTCCGGAGATAAAAACGACGAAAACGCGATTTTCAATTTTGAATATCACGACGTTCCGACGTTCGATCGCGGTCAGTCTTGCGATCCCTGGGCGCTTAACGAGAACGTCGTGTTGTATTCCGGCATGATTTCCGATCCTCTTCCGACGGCCAGGCCGACCGATCCCGGTCAGCCGGAACGAATCGGCGCCGTGTTGCCGCAACCTCAGGGACAGTACAATTCGCTGCTTCTTATCGACCGGTCGGGCAAACGCGTGGAAGTGCTTCACGACGATTCGATCGATCTTCACACGCCGATTCCCGTCGTGCCGCGCGTTCTTCCGAGACTCGCTCCGGAAACGGTCGATCGCGAACAGAAGGTCGGACGCTTTTTTGTCAACGACGTCTATAAAGGGCTTAGCGGCGTCGAACGCGGCGCCGTCAAGTGGCTACGCGTAATTGAAGAAACGTCGCGCGTTACCCCTTCGCCGGGCAATAACGGTTTGAATCAGACGTTTTCGATTTCCGCCGCGTTGGCGTGGAGTCCGAAGATTTATTTGGGAATCGTTCCCGTGAAAGAAGACGGTTCCGTTTATTTCGAGGCTCCTTCCGGTCGCGCGGTTTATTTTCAACTTCTCGACGAGAATTACCGCATGATTCGCGGGATGCGCACGTTTATTCAAGCGGCGCCGGGCGTTACGCGCAGTTGCGTCGGGTGCCACGAATACGGGCCGCCCGAATTGACGGATTCCGGCGCGACGCGCTATCCTAAAGACGCCGTTGAGAAGTTGCGCGACGAATCGTGGGGAAGCGGATATCTCGATTATCCTTCGCAGATCCAGCCGATTTGGGACGCCAGGTGCGTTTCCTGCCACGGCGGAGAACGTCTTGCCGCCGGACTCGATCTTTCCGGCGCCCCGACGCGTTTGTTTAACATAAGCTACGAGAATTTAACGAGCCGACGACGCAACCAATATCAAGTCGATTTAATTGCGGGCGTCTGTTGCATGAACGGCACCGCGTATTATTCGTGCAAGTTCTTCGAACCGTACGAACACGGTTCAGGCAAGGCGCCGTTGGCCGACATGTTGTTGAACGATCCCGTTCATAAAGACCTGCTGACGCGAGAGGAACGCGAACTCGTCTTTACGTGGATCGATTCGAACGGAATCTACTACGGTACGTGGGATTACACGGCGTCCGGTCCGATTTTAACGCCGATCGAAGAGGCGAAGCGCGAGCTTGTCGCGTTAATGAACGCACCGGAGAGCGGCTGTTCCAAATGTCACGCCGATTCGCGTCGGTTTGAGAACGACTGGATCAATATCGCCAATCCGGAGGCGAGCCGAATTTTGCGCGCGCCCCTTGCCAAACGGGAGTCCGATCCGAAGGAAATCGCGGGGTTGGCGTTATGTCGCGATCGCGCGTTTCCGCAGGATTTTTTACGGCTGGGGATTATGTCGAACGGACAGTACGAACACGCCGTCAAAGAATTGCGCATGTTCCCGACCCAGGAATGGCGCGACTGGGACGAGAGCGGAGAGCCCGCGTGTTCGTTTGACTCGCGCGAAAACGAAACGTATCGCAAAGCGCTCGCTATCATCGAGAAGGCGCGCGCGAAAGCGTTGTCGAATCCGCGAATCGACATGCCGAACGCGTACGAGGCTCCCGGCGGAATCGTCGAAGGACGTTCGCGTCAGATAACGCCGCAACAAGTTCCCGACTACGATATTTCGTTTGAGGCGACGGTTGCTCCGAACGGCGTCGTTCGATTGAACTGGGAACGTTCGGCGCGAACGATCGGACTCGCCTTTGAATTGCGCCGATTTGGCGGTTCTAACGATCCCGTCGAAGGAACGCTTCTGACGAGAACAGAACGCTTCAATTATGTCGACGCAGCGCCGCCTAGCGGCAAGATTCGTTACGAGGTTACGCCGATTTCCGATCCGGAGTCGACGTGCGGAACCTATCGCGTAAGCGCGGAGAATCAGACGAACCCCGCTTTTAAACTTGTCAGGGGAAGGGCGGTTTCGCGCGACGTTGAAATCGGAGAAGATAACGCGCCCGATTCGCCGGTCGATCTTCAGGCGAAATCCGGAGTCGAAGAGATTGAATTGACGTGGAAAGACGCGCGTTCCGACGGGCTGTCGAACGCGTCGCGTTACGTCGTTACGCGCCAAATCGGCTGCGGCGTCGATTCCGTCGCGACGTTGACGCCAAGTCCGATTTACGGGACGTCGTTTGTCGACAAATCCGCGCCCGCGGGCGTCGATTGCGTCTATTCTGTCGAGGCCGTCTCGGCGCGCGGGACGCGTTCCGCGCCCGGCGTTTGCACGGGTCGCGCTATCGCGGCGCCAAAGTTGGAACTATTTAGCGCCCCTTACGCGTCTAACGTAAACGGAGTCTTGTCGGACGGACAAGAGACGGCGGCCCGAACGGTTGGAACGCCGACGATCTCCGACGGCGCGCTCGTCGTCGGCAAAGGCTCTTACGTCGCGTATCCTTACCGCGCCGAATATAACGCCAAACGTCGATTTACGCTTGAATTTGACGTTCAGTGCGACGCGCCCGGCGTCATGCCGGTAATCGTTTCCAACGGCAGTTGGAATAAGAGCGGTTGGTTCCTCCAGCGTTTTAACGGGAAGATTCGCTTTCATTTTGGGGGCGTCGATTGCGACGCTACGGAAGATTTTCCGGTTGGGAAGGAAATTCACGTTGTCGCGACGTATGACGGCTCGACGCTTCGAATCGCGCAAGACGGCCGTCTTGTCGGAGAGCGGGTTTGTCGGCCGATTTATAACGACTGGACGGGCGAGTTGTTCGTAGGACAGTATTCGGCGGATCAAAGCGAACGGTATCAGTTTTACGGCAAGATCCGTAATTTGAAGATTTTGAATTATATTCGGTAGTTTTTTCGTTAGAGACGAGGTTGGGACAATGAATAGGTCGTCGATCGTCGCCGCGTTGAGCGCGCTCGTTTTTTGCGCGCTCGCGCTCGTAAGCGCGACAAACGCGGAGACAGTGGGCGATAAAACGCTCGTCGTATGGGCGGCGCCTTCCGTTCTGGAACAAAGCGGAGGCAGCGCGTTGACGCTCGATATGGCGGATCCCGACAGTTTTGACGCGGTCGTGTTCGCCGAGCTTTGTCAAAACACGTGGATGCCGGGCAGTTCGGGATATCGCCGAACGAACCAGGCGCAAGACGACTGGCTGAAAGAGACCGAAGCGAACGGGGAATTTGTTCGCGTTTGCGTCGTCTATCGCGGCAATACGATCGAACTCTATCGCAACGACGAACTTTCCGCGAGCTACGAGGTCGGCGGCCAGCAACCTTTCGACGAAAACGCGACGATTCTGATCGGGCCGAGACATATGCAAGACCAGCGCGACGTTTTTGTCGGCAAAATCAAAGACGCGCGCGTCTACCCGTTCGCTCTGTCTTTTGAGCAAATTAAAACGCTCGCGCCGGGCTCGCCTCTTGAAGGAGCGGAACCCTGGTTTTGGGCGGATTTTGGCTCGTCCGGTCTTTTTGATCGAACCGGACGTTTCAATAAGGTTCTGACCGAAGGAGACGTTTCCGTTTCCGACGGAGCGTTGGTTCTGGGCGAAGATAAAGGCAAAGTCTTTTTTACGAGTTCTTCGCAAGACGGCGAGCGCGCCGAAACGCCGTCTCAGTGGTCGAAGACGGGAAGCGTTCCGGGCGCCGTTTTGCAATCGTCGCGCCTGCTCCGCGAAAAGCTTATCGACGATCCTTATCGTCCGCGTTGGCATTTTACGACCCCGGAAGACGTCGGTATTCCCGGCGATCCTAACGGATGCTTTTACGCGGACGGTCGCTACCATCTGATGTATTTGTACGCCCGAACCGGATCCGGGTTCTGCTGGGGGCATTTGACGAGCGTCGACCTGGTTCATTGGCGGCACTGCCCCGATTCGATTGGTCCGGACGAACGCGATTCCGGCTGTTTTAGCGGCGGCGCGTTTTTAGACGACGACGGAACGGCGTATCTAACCTACTGGAAACTCGGCGATTTGGGGATTGGCGCGGCGAAAAGCGTCGCGCCTTACAACGAGTGGACGAAATTTGGAGAGCCGATCATTCCGTCGACGGAATTTGGGATCACGGAACTGGCGATGCCTAACGGCGAACTCGTTTGCGGTTCGGCGGATCCGTCCAATATCTGGAAGAAAGACGGCAAATATTACGTGTTGACCGGCAATCTTTGTCTTTTGAACAAGTATGGTCGGGAAGAGGACGCGCCGGAGAATATGAAGGGCGACAGACTCTATCTCTTCGAGTCGAACGACGTCGTTAATTGGGATTATAAGGGCGTTTTCTATCAGCGTCGCGACGAATGGACCGACGCGAGCGAAGACGACATGTGTCCGAGTTTTCTGCCCCTGCCGAGTTCCCCCGACGGAGGCGCGCCTTCCGGAAAACACCTTCTTCTTTTCATCAGTCACAACAAAGGATGTCAGTATTACGTCGGAGATTACGATCAGGTTAACGATCGCTTCCTTCCTAACAACCACGGTCGCATGACGTGGGTCGATAACACGTATTTCGCTCCCGAAGCGCTGATCGACGGCAAAGGACGTCAAATTATGTGGGCGTGGTTGCTCGACAATCCTGAAAACGAAGCGCCGCGAGGCTGGAGCGGCGTTTACGGTCTTCCGAGAACCCTTTGGCTGGGCGAAGACGGAACGTTGAGAATGAAGCCCGTTCCGGAACTGGAAGCGTTGCGTATGCGCGAGCAAACGTTCGAGAACGCGGGGGTTCCCGCGAACGGAACGACGCGCCTTTCCGGTTTTCCCGGCGATTCTTTTGAATTGGAACTTCAGCTGAGCGCGTCGGAACTCGCGAAAACGAAACGATTTGGAGTCGAAGTTCGCGTCGACGAGAATTCCGGCGAAAAAACGACGCTTTACTACGACGCGGACGCGAAGGAACTGGTTTTCGATTCGCGTTCGAGCGGAAAGATCGGTCGTCCCGCGTTGGAGCGCGCGCCTTTGGAACTTGGCGACGACGAGGATTTAACGTTGCGCGTTTTCGTCGACAAGACGGTCGTCGAGATCTACGCGAACGACAGACAGGCGATTTGTCGGCGCGTCTATCCGAGCGACCCGAACGACGCGCTTGGCGTTTCTCTATGGAACGGCGGTTCCGCGAACGCGACGGCAAAGAGCGTTCGCGTTTGGGAAATGGCCGAGTCTAATCCCTACTGAGTCGATGATCGTTATTCAACGAACAAACGATCCGACCGCGCGCGCGATTGTCCCCGGCGGCGTCTCGTTCGCAGGTTTAGCGTCGGAGTTGGGCTTGAACGCGCGCGAAGGAGCGCGCTGGGCAAGTTGCGAAACGCTCGATCTTACGACGCTTGATCCCGACGCGCCGCTGGAGCGCGAGACGACGTTTGAAATTCCGAACGTCGTCTTTTTGGCGTGGTTTGGCGAGTGGGGCCGACTCGGAAAGAAATATATGCGCTGGGCTTCGAACGCGCGGCGCTTGAGAAGTCTTGGATACGACGTCGTTTCTTTCGACAACGATCGCTATCAGCGCGATAAAGCGGAACTTGCGAGATTTGATTTTTTTGAACGATTAGAACGTTGTTCTCGAGAAAAAGCGCTTTACGCGCTCTATATGATGGGACACGGCTCGCAAGACGCGATCGGCAGTCTGAATCCGCGTTTCTTCTGGAATCGAACGCTGGGCCCGCAGTGGCAAGTCTCTTATACGCGCGTCGCACGAGCGGTCGGCGCGACCTCGCGCGATTTGTCGATTCAAGACGCGTTGAATTATCAACTTGGCGCGTTGGTCGTTCAGGCGTGCGCGTCGGAGAATCCAGGCGCTCGCGAATTAGTGAGTTCCGGCGGACGCTTTTGGGGCGCCGCCGGAATCTATGTTCCCAGACCGCTCGATCTTGGCGGAGTTATTTCGCGATCTTGAAAACGCGAACGTCTTGAGCGCCCAACGTTCCGGACAATTTGCCGTCTTCGAGCGCGGCGTCTTTTCCTTCGAGCAATTCGACGATCTTGGAATCGGTCTTCTCAACGTGCGTCAGAATCGCTTTTCCCAATTGAAGCTCGTAAGATTTTTCTTCGTCGGAATCGTTGAAAAGCGTCAAATAGACCGCGTCGGTCGGCCGCAACGGATTCGACGACGTCGACGCGCCGTTTAACGCTCCAAACCGTTCGACATAGAGTTTTTCGTCGTTTGATTCGACGCCGGTTTCCGGCTCCCAACCCGCCTCGGCGACCTCGGTTACAATCGGCATATAGCGTTTAAAAAGTTCGCGATCGCGTTCGTAAAGATCGGGGTTTTCGAAATAATGTTTTGTCGACGCGTCGGCGCTGAACATGCTCGGGAACATTCCGTACGCAAGAGCGCGCTTCATGTATTTTTCCGTCATGTCGCGCGTGAATTCGTCGAAGTTGGTGTTCTGTAAGAAGCAGTACGGCTTGCCGCAACACATGACGCGGCGGAACATGAGTTCGTCGTCCGGCATAGGCCGCCAGGCGTCCTTCCAGTGCCAGTTGGTTTCCGTGCCGAGAACGTCCAGCTGGGGCGCGAGCCAGAAGTGCAGGCTGGGCGTCGCGTTGGCCATTGACAATTTGCCGCGCGCGTGAACGTCGTCGGAAATCTTTTTGACGTATTCGAACGCGATCAGGCCGCGCATAATGCCGGGCCGCTTGTCTTTGGAATCGAAAACCAGCGGCGTTTGCATGCCCGCGAAATGAGCGCGGTTAAAGTCGATCATCGCGGTGACGTATCCTTCGCTCGAATCGACGTATTCTCCGTCGCAACCTGGCGTCGTTTCAGCGGCGAGGAAGTCGTCGCGCGAGCGTAATTTGGCGAATTTCGGATCGGGCTTGCCGTACAGACCGTCGGCGATTTCGTCGCTCCATTTGGTCGCGAACCCGGCGATAAGTTCGACGTCTTTATTGTTGGCGTTGTTCAATTTTCCCCGTTCGACAAGATCGACCAACCCCGGCGCGTCGTTAAGGCTCCAGACGACCCCGTCGCACCACGGCGTGTCGAGCAGCATTCCGTACGGGGCGCCGTCTTTGTCCTGGAACCCGGTCGTCATGAGCGAACGCGCTTCCGCGACGGCGTATTTTGGAGCGCCGTTGGCGTCCTTTTCGTTTTTGATCGCAAGTTCTTTCGCCGACCGATATGCCGCTTCGATCGATTTGGGCGACGTTTCCGATTTAGGAACCTGTTGCCACCAGGTCATCGGCTCGGTGTATCGGAACGACGAGACGTTTCTCGCGTCGTCTTCCGCCAATTCGTCGATTCCTTCTTTAAATT
>JAFZNK010000341.1 GCA_017550965.1 Thermoguttaceae bacterium | reverse complement strand
TCACCTTCCAGTCCAACTATGTCAACAACGCCATCGAGTATCAGACCTTCTGGGACGCATCGACCTTCCGCGACAATGATTATCTGGGGGCATCATGGCAGAATGCCGATGTCAACGAACTGATGAGCTTCTCACATCATTACCAGCGTTTTGGCCATCTGAACGATTCACCAGAATGTCTATGCCGAAGCTCGCGAGCGACAAGCCGACGCGGATCGTTTGAAGAGCGCCCAATATATATACGATAGACGTTGAAGGAGAATTTCAATGATCGTTACGACAAAAGAATTGTTCGCGCAAGCTTACGGCAAATACGCTATCGGCGCGTACAACATCAACAATCTCGAACAAATCGTCGGTCTTTTCCGCGGCAACCTTGGCAAAACCGCCAAGAATGAAGATCCCAGCGACGCTACGAAAAGCGCTCCGTTCATCATTCAAATTTCCCGCGGCGCTCGCGACTACACCGACAAAAACTTCCTCGAAGGCATGATTCGCACCGCCGACAAGGTCTTCCCGGACGCGATCTTCGCCGTTCACCTTGACCACGGCACCGAAGAAGTCTGCTACGACTGCATCAACAGCGGCTTCTATAGCTCCGTCATGGTCGACGCGTCTCACGAAGAATTCGCCAAGAACGTCGAAATCACCAAGCGCGTCGTCGACGCCGCGCACGCCAAAGGCGTCGTCGTCGAAGCCGAGCTCGGCCAACTTGGCGGCGTGGAAGAAGACGTCGTCGGATCCGTCAAACTCACCGACCCCGCGCAAGCCGCCGAATTCATCGAGAAGACCGGCGTCGACTCCCTCGCCGTCGCGATTGGAACCTCCCACGGCGCGTTCAAATTCTCCGGCAAACAGGGCCTCCACTTCGACGTTCTGGAAAAAATCCAGGCGGCCGTCAACGCCGTCAAGCCGAACTTCCCGCTCGTCATGCACGGATCGTCCTCCGTTCCCGCCGAATGGGTCGCTCGTATCAACAACGCCGGCGGCGCGATGAAGAACGCCAGCGGCGTCGATGAAAAACAATACTTCCCGGCCGCGAAACTCGGCGTTACCAAGATCAACATCGACACCGACGGTCGTCTCGTCTGGTGCGCGATTCACCGCGAATTCTTCCGCGATCACCCCGCCGAATTCGACCTCCGCAAACCCGGCAAGATCTTCATGCCCGCGTACGCCGAATATATCATTCACAAGAACCAGATGCTCGGTTCCGCCGGTCATTTGGAAGAAGTCCGCAAAGTCGTCGCCAAGTGATCTGACTTTTCGCGCTTCCAGCCTTTAAAACAGAGTCCTCGGTTTCCTCGCGACGCCGAGGGCTTTTTTGCGTCCGATCCGCGACGTCAAAGATTAAGCGCGCGCGCGCCGATAAAAACAGATAGTCCGTCGTATTGTTCGATTTTGCCAGGGAGACGCCCCATGCACGCTCAAACGCCTATATTTCGCGCGGCGATTTTTTTCGCGTTCGCTTCCTTTGCGACTGCGTCCGCGTTCGCGCAAACGCCCGACGTCGAACGCTCCGGGGGAGTCTCTATTCGCAACGGAGGAGGAATACGCGGCGAAATCAAAGATCTCGGCTCCGGTCAATACGAGATAACGCCGACGCTTGGCGGCAAGATAACGCTCGCCGCGGAAGAAGTTAAACAGGCGACGGAACTCCGACCGGAACAAATTTCCTATCGCTTCTTCGCGCCGCTGCAAAAAGACACGGTCGAAGCGCGCCTGAAAATCGCGCGCTGGGCGGAAGAAAAGAAGTTGTCGGCGCTTGCGGAAGAGCAATATCAGCGCGTCGTCGAACTTGATCCGGATAACGAAGAGGCGCGTAAAGCGCTGGGCCACGTCAAAGAGGGAAACGTCTGGGTCTCGAAAAAAGAGCAGATGGAACAGCGCGGGCTCGAACGCGTCGGAGGTCGAAACGTCTCGAAACAGGAGGCGGAGCTTTTACGCGCCAAAGACGCCGAAAAAGAGGAGTCGCGATATTGGAAAAAACAAATCGCGTTCCTTTACCAGCACGCCAAAAACGACGACCAACGCGCAAAAGAAACGCTTAGAAAAATTAAAAATCCGATCGCTTTGCCTATTCTTGTCAGAGCGTACTCCGAAGAGAAAAAAGATCCCGAAGGACGCGTTTTGCTCGTTCAGGCGATCGCGTCGATTGGAACGCCCGCCGCGCTGGGCCAACTTGGCGCCGTCGCGCTAAGCGATCCCGACATGGACGTTCGCGTCGCCGCCGTCGACGGTATTTGCCAAAAGAAAACGGCAAAAAACGAAGCGATCGATTTTTTTAGAAGAAAACTGCGCTCGTCCGACGACGTCGCCGTGATCAATCGCGCGGCGTTCGCGCTCGAACAACTCGAAGCCGAAAGCGCGATTCCCGACCTCATCAACGCGCTCGTTACCGAGCATAAGCGTCAAATTGTCGTCGGTTCGGACCAAACGGGCGCGACGTTCGACTCCCGCGGCGGAATCAGCGGCTTCTCGCCGGGAGGCGGAGCGCGCGTCAAAACCGTAACCGACACGAGCCAAAACGAAACGGTGCGTCAGGCGCTCGTCAACATTGTCGCGGGGCATTATCAAACGCCGGTCGATTTCGGCTTCGACGTCGACGCGTGGATCCGATGGCGGCGAAGCGTCGACGAACTTGGCGCCTTCTATCCACGACGCGACCGATAGCGCGTTCCAAATCGGGAATCCTTTCTTAACTCTTGCAAAAGAAAAACTAAGGAAGGATTCTTCGTAATCGTTCAATCGCGGACGTAAAAAAATCCCCGACAAAACCAAAACGATTTCGCCGAGGATCGCGTAACGCTTTCTTTTACAAATCTTATCTCAAATAAATTCCCGCCGACGCGCACTCGCTGATCATATCCTGAGGCCAAATCGACGCCTGGACTTCGCCGATGTGAGCGCAACGCAAGAAGAACATGCACAGCCGCGACTGACCGATTCCTCCGCCGATCGAAAGCGGAAGCTGATCGTTCAGCAACGCTTTGTGGAAGAACAACTCGCGTCTTTCTTCGCAACCTTCGATTTGAAGTTGTTTTAACAACGCGCGTTTGTCGACGCGAACGCCCATCGACGACAATTCAAACGCGCTCTTTAACACCGGGTTCCAGACCAAAATGTCCCCGTTCAAACCGTAGTAGCCGGGGTCGGTTTCCGTGCTCCAGTCGTCGTAGTCCGGAGCGCGTCCGTCGTGCTTCTCGCCGTTCGACAGCTTATGTCCGATTCCAATGACGAAGACCGCGCCAAATTTGCGAACGAATTCGTTTTCGCGTTCTTTGGGGGAAAGGTTGGGATACTCGCCAAGAAGGTCCTCCGACTGCACGAACGTAATCGATTCGGGAAGAATCGGACGAATGTGCGGATAGACGTCGTAAACGTTGGTTTCAACTTCTTTAAGACACTCGTAAATATCTTCCACGACGTCGCAAAGATAGTCGAGCGTGCGATCCTTCGCTTCGATCGTTCGCTCCCAGTCCCATTGATCGACGTAAAGAGAATGGATAGCGTCGAGATCTTCGTCGGCGCGAATAGCGTTCATATCGGTGTAAATCCCGTAGCCGGCGGGTATTTGATACTGCGCGAGCTTCATACGCTTCCACTTGGCGAGAGAATGAACCACCTCCGCTTGAACGTCGTCCATCGCCTTAATAGGGAATTTTACGGAACGTTCCACGCCGTTGAGATCGTCGTTCACGCCCGTTCCGCATTGAACAAACAGAGGAGCGGTAACGCGGCGAAGATTCAGGTCGTGAGAAAAACATTCCTGAAAATCTTCCTTAATGTTAAAAATCGCCTGCTCCATCATCTCGGGACCGAGCTTGGGGACGTATCCGGACGGAATTTGTAACGACGACATTATTTAAACTCCTCTTCTCTAACAAACGACGTTCTCTTAAATCGACGTTCCCGGCGCAAACGCCTGTCCTGCGTTCGCGCGTCCCTATTGTATTTTTTATGTCGATATCGTCAATAGCAGTATTGCGGTTTATTATACTCTACTTTGTTTCTATTAAGATTGTTTATCAAAGAATAATTCGCGTCGCGTTCTTTTTTCAAAGGGGCGCCGCCCGTTCAATTATCGTTCCTCTAAAACGCAAAAAAGCCGCGCTCCGATCCTGCGACCGAAGCGCGGCTTCGTCAATCGAAAAGAAATCGACGCTAATTGCCCGCGGGGGCGTATTGATCCGCTAACTTCTTATATTTAGCGGCGTTTTCAGCGTCTTTGACGCCCTTGTACATCGTCGACAGGTTGGAATAAGGCTTCCAGAGTTCGGAGTCTTTAACAAATCCGCCCTCATGCGCTTTTTCAAGGAAAGCGACCGCCGTTTCCAACATGCCGATTCCCTCCTCTTTCTTGCCTTTCTTCCAACACACGGCGGCGGCGACGGCAAGGGGCGTCCCGACCAACGCCGCGTCGCGAGCGCGAACTCCGTCTTGAATCTGTTCAAACAGCGCGTTCGCCTTCTTGAAATATTCCGCTCCTTTGTCCGCTTTGTCGAGACCGTCGGCGTAGATTTGGCCAAGTTCAAGCTGAGCCAACGCCGTCGGTATGCGATCGACGGCGGGACGGTATTCCGTAACGATTCCCAAATACCCGAGCGCTTTTTCGCCGACGGACGCCGCCTTTTGGAAATTACCGCGCGCTTCGTAAATACGGGCCGCGTTGGCGAGCGCTTTGCCGGCGCGCCAACGAGCCGACGCCGCGGAAACTTCGTCGGGCGTCTTCTTCAGGTAGATGTCCGTCGCCGCGATCATTCGTTGCGTATACGCGTCGACTTCTTTGGAGTCGGGCAATTCCAGACACGCTTCAAGCCCCGCTTGCAACACGTCGATTTGCGCGGAAGGAAGCTGAGAATCTTCGCTGGCCATCTTGTCGAGTTCCGTCGCGACGGCGGTCGCCGCGTCGATCCATTCGAACGTTTTGAGCTGGTCGCCGGGATTTTTCCAAGGTTTACGCGCCACCGCAATAGCGACCGAAAGGTTGGCGCGCGCTTCCAACTTCTTGGCCGCCCAGATTACCTCGGGCGTAAGATTCGATTCGTACAACGTTCCCAACAACTTCAGCGCGCGCTGTCCCTGCGCGATCGAGCCGTCGTAATCGGGGTTCGCTTTCTCATGACGCATGAACGAATCGAGGATCAACGCCTCGATTTGGTACAACGGATGTTCGGTAAACGAGTCTCGAACGGCGTCCATGTAGCGCAACGCCGAATCGACTTCGCCCGCCTGAATGAGCGTGTCGATGTACGTCAAATGGAATTGAGGAAGCGAGTCGTTTAATTTAATCGCTTTAAAGATATGCTTGCGCGCGTTGGTAATATCGCCGACGGCCAGGTGCGTCTGCGCCAGAATCCAGTAGGCGCCGGGCGCGCTGTCGTCGTGAAGCAACGCGTGTTCGGCGTCGTCGCGGGCGAACGTGTAGGAAACGTGCATGTCCTGTTCGGCGCGCATGATGAAATACTCGCACTTCACCGTTTCGGCGACGATCTGAACGACGCGATTGCTCGGCAAGCCGGGCGTTTCGCCGGGCTCGAGCACAAAAGCGACGCCTTTTTCAGGAAAGACTTCGCGGAAATTGCCCAGTTCGTCGGGCGTCCAAATTGGGCGAACGTCTTTAATCTCGTCTTCGAAAACTTTTCGGGCGTCGGTTTCCGAACGCGCCTCGCCCAAATTGATCATGATCGCTTCGACAAGGTTGTCTTTGCCGACGATTTGAATCGTCGTGTCGGGCAACGTCGGATCCTGGTACGTCGACACCTG
The DNA here is from genome assembly GCA_017550965.1 of Thermoguttaceae bacterium. Classification (GTDB taxonomy): domain Bacteria; phylum Planctomycetota; class Planctomycetia; order Pirellulales; family Thermoguttaceae; genus RUG369. Next base: position 7,557 of record JAFZNK010000341.1, on the reverse strand, counting down.
GAAACCGTCGATCTCCTCTTCGTCGACGGGCTTGGAAAACGTCGAATTCTTACGAAGATCGGAGTATTTGGTAACCCCAGGTTGAACGCCGGCGAGCGAAGCGCCGTGCGGCTTGTGTTCCTCGACAGTATCGGGACGAACGTTCAAATTCGGGAGTTTTTCCAATTCGTCGACGATTTTCCCGCCGTTGGTCGCTTCCGTTTTCTTCGCTTTGCCGACTTTAGCGTCGGTTTTCGTCGCGACGGGAACTTTGCCCGCCGTTTGTTCAATCGAAGTCGCAAGATCCGACGCTCTTTGGTATTGGAAGGCGTGACTAATCGGATTGTCGTCGGCAAAAGCGGCGGGCAAACCCAACGCGGCCAAACCGACGACGAACGCGTAAAAGCGTCCTATGTTTCGTTGATCGTTTCGAGCCATCTTTGAATACTTTCAAATCTGTCAGACGTGTTTAGTTCGTTTTCAATGTCGCCGGAAAAATCCGGCTCTACGCCAATATACTATAGAAAACGTAAAAAACGCGCCAGACCAATTTTGTGGACAGAAGTCGTTAAATTCGATAAAATCATTATAATCAGAGCTTTTAAAAAATCTACGCCAATTTTTCGGGAAAAACGTGAAAAAGAACTTTATATCGGAGCGTAAAAAGTTTAAACTTTACCGCGAAAAGCGCCCTTTTGGCGCGTTAGATTAAGACAAAACGGGCGGCCTTAAAACGCCGTTCCATACCGCAGCGCTTATTGATTTAAAGGAGTCCATCTATGCTTAAGGTCGGTATCGTCGGAATCGGTTTCATGGGCATGATTCATTATCTCGCCTATCAACGCATCGAAAACGTCAAAGTGGTCGCGCTTTGCGAATCGTTCTTCAAGGAACGCCTCAAGGGCGACTGGACGAAGATTAAAGGCAACTTCGGTCCCCAGGGAACCCAAATGGACCTGACCGGCGTCAAGACTTACGAAAAGCTCGACGACATGCTTGCCGATCCCGACGTCGACGTCGTCGATATCTGCCTGCCCCCGGCCGCTCACGCCGCCAACACGATCGCCGCGCTTAACGCCGGTAAAAACGTCTTTTGCGAAAAACCGATCTCGCTCAAGGCCGAAGAAGGCGTCGCGATGGTCGAAACCGCTCAAAAGACCGGAAAATTGCTTATGATCGGGCACGTTCTTCCCTTCTTCGACGCGTTCAATTTCATCTATCAAAAACAACTTTCCGGCGAATACGGCAAGTGCCTCGGCGGAAACTTCACCCGCGTTATCTCCGATCCGACCTGGCTTAAGAACTTCTACAGCATGAACGGCTCCGGCGGTCCGATGCTCGACCTGCATATTCACGACGCGCACTTCATCCGCACGATGTTCGGCATGCCCAAGGCGGTTCGCACGCTCGGTCGTCTTCGCGGCGACGTCCCCGAGTACTTCAACTCGCATTTCGTCTATAACGACAGCGACCTTGTCGTTACCGCGACGTCCGGATGCATTATGCAGCAGGCGCGTCCCTTCACCTTCTCCTACGAAGTTCACTTCGAAAAGGCGACCGTCTTCACCGACTGCTTCAACGCCGTTCCCGTTACCGTGCTTCATGAAGACGGCTCGATTGAAAAGCCCGAATTCCCCGCCGGCGACGATATCACCCCGTTCGTCAACGAACTCACCGAAGCGAGAAACTGCTTCCTCGAAGGCAAGCCGTCCGCGATGCTCGACGGTTCGCTCGCCCGCGACGCGCTCACCATCTGCCATAAGGAAATCGACTCCTGCAACCTTCGAACTCAAGTCATGATCTGATCGTCGGTTAAGTCGTTAAAGCCTGCGTCGAATCGAATCGGCGCGGGCGTTTTTCTTTGAAAATCACACACCCGCGCGATCTCCGCGCTTTGACTCATACAACGGAGAATTATCAATGTCTCAAATGAATCGTCGTTCGTTTATGAAACGCGCCGCGCTGTCGGCCGTCGGTCTTTCCCTCGCGTCCGCGTTTCCCTGTCCCGGTTTTAGCCGCGAGCTGAATATCAACGAAAAACTCAACCTTGCTCACGTCGGTCTCGCCGGCATGCAGGGCGATTTCCATCGCAGCTCCTGCAACACCGAAAATCGCGTCGCCATTTGCGACGTCGACAAAGCGAGTCTTGAAAAATACGGAGCGGAGATTCCAGACGCCAAACGCTACGTCGATTTCCGCGAAATGTACGCCGAAATGGGCGATCAAATCGACGCGGTCGTCGTTACGACCCCCGACCACACCCACGCGATCGCCGCGATCGAAGCGATGAAGCTCGGAATCGCTCCTTACGTCGAAAAGCCGCTTGCGCACGACGTTTATCAAATCCGCACGATGCAGAAGTACGCCAAAGAGAAGAATCTTGCGTCGCAAATGGGCACGCAAATTCACGCCGGCGACAACTACCGACGCGCCGTCGAGCTTGTTCGTTCGGGCGCGATCGGCAAGATCAGCCGTATCGACGTCTGGTGCGGAGTCGTCTGGGGCGGTAAGCCGCGCACCAACGACGACGTCAAAGTTCCCGAAACCCTCGACTGGGATCTCTGGCTCGGCCCCGCGCACGAACGTCCGTATCAACCCTGCTACTTCGGCGGAAACTGGCGTTCCTTCTGGGAATTCGGCAACGGCGGCATGGGCGACATGGGCTGCCACTTCATGGATCTTCCGTTCTGGGCGCTCGACCTGCAATATCCGAAAACAATCGAAGCGTTCGCGCCTAAGCCGGCCGACGAAGACTTCGCCGCGCGCGATCTGCACGTCGAATACGTCTTCCCCGGCGTCAAAGGCACGACCGACGAACTCGCCGTCTCCTGGAGCGACGGAACCGCGAAGCCCGAATCCCTTGAAAAATACGGCGTTACCGAAGGAAACGGCGTGCTCTTCATCGGCGAAGAAGGCGCGATTTACTCGAACTACACCTCTCATCGTCTCATTTTGAACGATAAGAACAAGACGTTCGAAGCGCCCGCCCCGTCGATTCCGGCGTCCGTCGGACATCACCGCGAATGGATCAACGCGATCAAAGAAGGCAAGACCGACACGACGTGCAACTTCGCCTATTCCGGACGCGTCGCCGAAACGATCCTGCTCGGCCCGGTCGCCTACCGTTGCGGTCAAAAGCTTGAATACGACGCCAAAAAAATGGCCGTTACGAACTGCGACGCCGCCGCGAAGATTCTCAAACAGGAAGTCCGCGCCGGATGGGAAGTTTGAGCGCGTTGAACAGTTGATCGTCGATACGATCTAAAAAAAGAAAGCCGCCGTCGCGAGTTCGTTTCGCAACGGCGGCTTCTTTTTTCGCGAAAACGCGTTCCGATTACAACTGAATCACTTTAATCGTCGGATCAAGTCGATCTTGCAACACCGTTTCAACCAGAAGCTCCAGCGTTTGCGTCGCGCTCTCGCATCCGTCGCAGGCGCCGACAAGTTGCACGTAAACGAGGTTGTCTTTGACGTCGACGATCTCCAAATCTCCCCCGTCTCTGCGCAAGACGGGCCTGATTTCCGCGTCGATCGTCTTTTCGATAAGCTTGGCTTTTTGATACGCGGAAGCCTTGGCGAATTCTTCGGCGGAAGCGACGGGAGACGAAAGAGGCGTCAACGTCGGATTCTGTTTCAACGTTCCGTCTTTTGCCGTCGACACGGTCGCCAGAGGAACGAACCCCGTCGAAGCCGACGCGCTCCCAGACGTCTCGGGCCCGACGACCGGCGTCGTCTTTTTCGTCTCGACGGCGGGAACGTCGCACGTCCCCGTAGCGCAGGGATTCGCCGACCAAATCTCGTTGATAATATCCTGAATATCCCCGCGACACGTTCCGCAAGCGCCCCCGGCTTTAAGCGCGCCGGTAACGTCGTCGACAGTCTTCAAATTCAACTCGCGAATCTTGCGACGCAAATACGGCTCTGTGATTCCAAAACACTTGCAGACCAGCCGACCTTCGTGCTCGTCGCTGCCCAGGCGCTTGATTCCCAACGCGTCCATGTCGACGCCGCGCTTCGACGCCCAGTCGAAAACCGCCGCTTCAAGCGCTTCCGCGCCCATAACCGAACAGTGAATCTTTTGCGTCGGGAGCCCTTCGAGGAAATCGACGACGTCCTGATTGGTGATCTTGAGCGCTTCGATCGGAGTGCAGCGCCGATCCTCAATGATTCGACAAAGAGCTTCAGACGCGGCGATGGCCGAGGTGCACCCAAACGTCAGGAATTTCGCTTCGACGATTTTGTCTTTTAAAGGATCGGCGGGATCGCGTTCGACGCGAAACGTGAATTTCAGCGCGTCGCCGCACGCGACCGAACCGTGTTCCCCGACGCCGTCCGCGTTTTCGACTTCGCCGACGTGCGTTCCCGTCTTGCCCTGAACGGCGTCCATAAACAACTGTTTTGTCTTTTCGCTATATTGCCATCCCATATCAGTATTCGATCCTTTTCAATCTAAACGCGCGAGGACTCGCGCGGAAAGTTAATCGTTCGCGTATTATAGCGCTTATTTTACGATAAAAAAGGCGACGCGACGTCGAACGTTCCGAATAAAACATACGATTCGACTCGAGACTCTGCAGAAGAGGCGCCAAACTTGTCTGAAAAACGCTTGAACGTCTGGCAACGACGAGAACTCGCGCGTCTTCTCCGGGCGCCGCGTTAGACGATCTTTTGGAACCGGAACGACCGAAAAACTTCTAACAATATCGCGGGAGGCGGTAAAACGTACACGTGGACGTTTCAGTTCACAAAATAGAAACGCCGCAAACGAAAGTCGTTCGCTGGAACCCCCAATTGACGTTATTTTTGACTTTTTTAGTCGTTTTCCTATTGATTTCATACGGGATCGCGATTAGAATTTAAGGGATTGGGTTTGTTTTTGGCAAACTCGTAGAAGCGCTTTTTAAGCAACTTGGATTCGCCGATTGAAATTCGGGCGCCGCGCTTTGCCGCCGCGCTTGAGCGACGTTTTTACACAACTTTGAATTCGCCGATTGAAACTCGAGCGCCGCGCTTTGCCGCCGCGCCTGAGCGACGTTTTTTAAACAACCTGGGATTCGCCGATTGAAACTCTGACGCTACGCTTTGACGCGTCGCCTGAGCTTTGTGTTTTCCGAACAACGTTGCAGAGACAGTTTAAACAATCTGGAATTCGCCGACTGTGACCTTGGCGCGGCGTGTTGTCGCGGCTTGAATAATATTTCGTTCCAATTGTACTCATTAAAGGAATCAGCTAATGAGCAAAAATTACAACAATCGTGTCGGGGGAGCCTTCCGCGGCTTTACCCTCGTCGAGCTGTTGGTCGTTATCGCGATCATCGGCATCTTGATCGGCCTGCTTCTCCCCGCCGTTCAGGCGGCTCGTGAAGCGGCGCGTCGTATGCAATGCACCAACAACATGAAGCAGGTTGGTCTCGCGTTGCAAAATTATCACGACGTTCAACAGAGCCTTCCCACGACGTCCCGTTTTTCTTCGATGTGGTGGAACGGCGGAAGCTATTCTCTCGGTTACGCGCCCTGGAGCGTTACGATGCCTCTCCTTCCTTACATGGAACAACAGGCTCGTTACGATCGGTTCCTGCAGATCGACAAAATGATGCGAGACGGCTCGGCCGGCGTCTGGAGCAACCCTGGGTTCTTCTATGACGACATTTACAAGGTGAAAAATCGTATCACCACCATCCTTTGCCCGTCGGAACCTCTGGCCGCTATTCCTTCGACCCACGCCGACAACGCGCGCGTCAACGTCGTCTACTCCCTCGGCGACGGAACGAGCAAGCTCGACGCTCCGTACTCTCACCCGAACTACATCGGCAATAACGCCAAGAAATGCGAAAGACGCGGTCTTTTCCATCAATACGCCTGGAAACCGATGGCGGCTTGCACCGACGGCACCTCCAACACCGTCGCTATCAGCGAAACCTGCAGCACGCCCGAAGGCAACTACTCCGCGGCCGTCAAAGGCGGCACGGCGACCGTTTCCGGTTTCTACACCGGCGACCTGGACTGCCATCCGGACGTCTGCATGAACAACGCCCGTAAACCCAGCGATCCCAGCCAGTTGAACTCCACCTGCGACACCTGGCGCGGACACTTCTTCCAGGACGGTCGTCCGTGGAACGGCTTCCACACCGTTCTTCCTCCGAACGCGCCCAGCTGCCAGGCGACCTCCACCGGATACTGGGGCGGCCTCTATCCGCCGAACAGCTATCATAGCGGCGGCGTCAACTGCGGTATGCTCGACGGTTCCGTTCGATTCGTTTCGGACACGATCGACTGCGGCAACATCGCCGCGACGAGCACCCAGTGCACCGGCAAGAGCCCGTACGGCGTCTGGGGCGCCATGGGCACCCCGATGGGCGGCGAAACGGTCTCGAACTGATCGTAGTCGCGCGTCATTTTTTAAAAACTGCGTCCGCTCTTTTTAAGCTCGCCAAGAGCGTCGAAAGGAGCGGACGTTCCACAAAGGCGCGTCTTCAGGCGCGCAAAGAAATAAGGAAAACTCACTATGAAAAAAGCGCTTGTTCTTTCCTTCTGCGCTTTCTTTGTTCTCGCGTCGATCGGCTGCGGCAAAAAGAAGCCGGACGGCATGCCCGATCTTCAGCCGACGACGTTAACCTTAACGCAGGGCGGAGCGCCCCTTGCCGGAGCGACCGTCAATTTTAAATCGACGGATTCTTCCATGTCGTGGACCTGCGGCGGCATGACCGACGACAAAGGCGTCGCGACGATCGTTACTCACGGTCAATATAAAGGCGCGCCCGTTGGGAAATATAAGGTTGCCGTCAATAAAACCGAGTGGGAAGGCGAAGCGCCTCCGTCAGTAGTCGACGAAGCGTCGGCGAAAGCGCTCGAAGAGTACAAGAAAGCGGGAAAGAAGTACGAGGAATTCTATCTCGTCGACCCGAAATACGCGATCGTCGAAACGACGCCTCTGGAAGTGGAAATCGTCCAGGGTAAAAACGACCTGACCGCCGACGTCGGCGAACCGGTTCACGAAAAGGCTCAATCGAGCTCCGGAGCGGGCGGCGTCCTTTGACGCGATGAAGTTTCGCTTCGATAGAATTAAGAGCGTCGGCGTTTATACGTCGACGCTTTTTTATTGGCGTAAAATAAAGGCGGCGCCGTTTTACAAATTTCAGAATCGCGGTAGAATGAGGCAACCGTCGCGTCGACAAATCGTCGCGACTCCGTTCAGACAGATAGAATTAACATAACAAGGCGTACTAATGAGCGTTAATTTCGATATCATCAAGGAAATGACCTGGCGCGGGCTCCTTAATCAGGTTACCGACGAAAAGATCGACCAATTCCTCATGGAAAAACCTCGATCCGTTTACACCGGTTTCGATCCGACCGCCGATTCCCTTCACGTCGGGCATCTCGTCGCCATTATGAATCTTCGCCGATTCCAAAAAGCGGGGCACCGCCCCATCGCGGTCGTCGGGGGCGCCACCGGCATGATCGGCGATCCGAGCGGCAAAAGCGACGAACGCAAATTGCAGACGATCGAACAGGTTCAGCATAACGCCGAATGCATCAAAAAACAACTTTCGCGATTTGTCGACTTCGACGAATCGG
>JAFZNK010000340.1 GCA_017550965.1 Thermoguttaceae bacterium | reverse complement strand
TGCGTTTGGGCGTCGCGTTGGTCGCCCCGTCCGCGCCCTACGGGGCCGCGGCTCGCCGCCTGCGGCGAGAACTATTCGAGCGGTTCGAAGTCGAGCCAGCCTGTCTTCCTGGCGTATCGTTCCGCGTAAGAACCTTTCGGGGCGCGGATTGTCGCAGGACGATATGATCTGTCGAACGCGTTTTTGCCTATTCTTTTAACGCTTGACGGAACGATAATCGACGACGCCGAGTCGCAACCCTGGAACGCGCTTTCTCCGATCGTTTCGACTCCCTCGGGAATCGTTATCGACTTTAGCGACGAACAGTTGTTAAACGCGCCGTATTCGATCTCCTTGACGTTCGACGGCAGGACGATCGACGTTAATGTTTCGCATCCAGAGAAAGCTTTATATCCAATGACGACAACATTTTCCGGAATAACGTAATTGTCTCGCGCGGAACCGATCGGATATTGCGTCAGCTTTTTTCCGTCCTTTGAGAAAAGAACGCCTTCGTCTGAACGATACCGAGGATTATTGGGAGCCGCTTCAAACGAGATAATTGAAGAACAACTGTCAAACGCGCCTTCTTCAATCAATTCGACGGTTGCCGGGATGAAAACGGTTGTTAGCGAACGGCAACCGTAAAACGCCCATCGCCCTATTGCTTCGAGTCCCTCCCGGAAAACGACGGACTTCATTGAATAACATCCGTCAAACGCCCACGTTTTAATATGTTTAACCCCTTCCGGAAGAACGATTGACTTCAGCGTGGAACAAAATTGAAACGCGGAAGTTCTAATCTCTTCAACCCCGTCCGGAACGACGTAGTCTTCTCTTTGCGCTCCCAACGGATACTGGATCAGTTTTTTCCCGTCTTTCGTAAAAAGAACGCCCTCGATCGAACGATAGTTCGGGTTGTCTTCGTCGACGTCGATTGACGTCAACGCGAAGCAACTATGAAACGGGGAGCCTTCAATTGTCGCGACGTTTTTTGGAATAGTAATCGTTTCGAGTTTAATGCAGCCCAAAAACGCCGAGTCTTCGATCTCTTCTACATTTTCCGGGAGAATAATCGACTTGATGGAATGACATTCGTAAAACGCGCAGTCTTCGATAGTTTTGACGCTTTCCGGAAGAACGACTTCTTTTAACGAAGAGCAGTTCTTAAACGCGTGGCGTCCTATTGTTTCGACTCCGTCCGGGACGATGAACGTTTCGTCTTTTCCGCGGTAATAAAGAAGCTTTTTTCCGTCGCTGCTGATCTCATAACTTTTGACGGACGTTTTCCAAAGCATGAACGAAAGAAGACAGAACGCCGCCCCAAAAAGAATAATCTTTGCGCTTTTACTCATGAAATCGTTCCTCTTCGTCTCGCTAAAACGTAACTTATCAAAATCTTTAACGTTTCGACAGAGCGTATATTGGTAGTTTCACTCCGTCGCCTCGAATTTGATTTTGTTCTCTTTCGCGTACTTCTCCGCGTAAGACCCTTTCGGGGCGCGAAGCGTCAGCTTCGGACAGCGGTTAAACGCGCTCCATGATATTTCGTCGACGCTTTCGGGAACGACGACCTCTTCCAACGAGGAACAATCGCCAAACATCCAGTCGCCAATTTCTTTGATTCCTTCGGGGATAACGATTTTTTTGAGAGCCGAACATCCCTCAAACGCGAAATTGCCGATTTTTTTGACGCTCTTGGGAATAACAAGCCCCGTCAACGACGAACAAGCGCAAAACGCTCGGGCGTCGATTTCTTCGAGTTCGTCGTGAAGGACGATCTCACGCAACGAGACGCATCCGCCGAACGCGTTCATGCCGATCTTTTTGACGAAAAACGGAACGACGCATCGACATGTTTTGATTCCGATAGGAAAGCGACGAAGGACTTTTGTTCTTTTGGAGAAAAGCACTCCGTCTATCGAACGAAACGCGCGGGAACTTTTCGCTACTTCGATCGATTCCAGCGAAGAACAGCCGTCGAACAGATAGGGCCAAAGTTCTTTAACTCCTTCCGGAATAACGATCTCCTTTAACGAGGAACAATTCTTAAACGCGTCGCCGTCTATTCTGACGACGTCCTCTGGAACGACGTAGCGATCTATGGTCGATCCTTCGGGGATTCGGACGAGCGTTTTACCGCTTTTCGTATAAAGAACGCCGTCGACGGAACGATAGTTCGTGTTCCATCTTGAAACTTCAATAGACGTTAGCGAGGAACATTCGTCAAAGACTCCGGGGCGAATTGTTTCAACGCTTGTTGGAATAGCGATTGATTTTAATGAAGAGCAACCCTTGAACGCGCCGTCGCCGACATAGACGACCCAATCCGGGAGAGCGATCGACGTCAATGACGAACATTTCCGGAACGCGTAGCTTCTAATTGTTTCAACGCTTTCAGGGACGCGATAACTCTCTTTCTTGATAGCTCTTGGAAACAGGACGAGTTTTTTTTCGTCTTTGGAGAAAAGAACCCCGTCGATCGAACGATATTGGGAATTGTTTTTGGCGACTTCGATCGATTCCAACGCGTCGCAGTCGTCCAACGCCGATTCGGAAAATATTTTGACGCCGCCCGGAATGAAGAACAACCTTAACGACGGGCAAAATCGGAACGCCCATAGACCGATCTTTTCGACGCTGTCCGGAAGGGCGATTTCCCTCAACGACAGACAGTTGCTAAACGCGTTGTCCCCGATTTTTATAACCCCTTGGGGAACGTCGATCGATTTCAGCGAGGAACAGCCGTCGAAGGCGGATTTGCTAATCTCGTCGACGCCTTCCGGAATCCCATAGCTTTCAGCCGCGATTCCTTCCGGATACTTTATCAGAAAACGACCGTCTTTTGTAAACAGGACTCCGTTGATCGATCGATAGGAGCGGTTTTCTTCAGCGACTTCGATCGAAGTCAGCGACGGACAGCGAAGGAATGAAACCTCCTCGATTTGGTTGACGCTTTCCGGGACGACGACCTCCGTCAACGAGGGACAGTCGACGAAAGCGAGACGTCTTATTTCCTTAACCCCTTTAGGAACGACTACCTTTTTCAACGAAAAGCGGTCGTCAAACGCCCGACGGTCAATGATTTCGACCCCGTCGGGCACGACGAACGATTCGGCGGCGCCAAGGTATTTGACGAACGTCTTACTTTTGACGTCAAGGATGTATTCCGAAGTCATAACGTTTGTTTCCTATTGAGTTACGCGTATATATAATCGTCGATTTCCCCTTGAATAAAACTGCGTCTTTGTTCGAAGAGCGCGAGATCTGCGGAGCGTGTCGCGGTATGTCGTACATGCCCCTGTTAAACGGGCTTTAACGTCCGGTTAAACCAAAGCGTCAGGCTGTTCCGGTTCTGCGTTTGGGCGTCGCGTTGGTCGCCCCGTCCGCGCCCTGCGGGGTTACGGTTCGCCGCCTGCGGCGGGAACTATTCGAGCGGTTCGTATTTGATCCCGTTTTCGTTGGCGTATTGTTCGGCGTAAGACTCTTTGGGCGCGCGAATCGTCAGCTTTGGACAGCCGCTAAACGCGTCTTTTCCAATTTCCTTAACACTTTTGGGAACAACGATCGATTCGAACAATTTGCAATCCTTAAACGCGTCGCCGCCAATTTTTTTGAGCGTTTTGGGTAGAACGATCCGCTTCAGCGAGGCGCAATCTTTGAACGCCTCGTCTTCAATTCTGTTGACGCTCGACGGAAGATCGATCGTTTCCAATATAGCGCAACCGTCAAACATGCCGTGTTCGATTTTTTTGACGGTTGACGGGAGAGAGACCGACTTCAACGACGCGCAATGGGAAAATGTAAACCAGTCCAATCCTTTGACGCCTTCGGAAAGGACGACTTTCTCCAACGAGTGGCAACAGCTGAAAGCGCCGGAGCCGATCTTTTCAATATGTTCGGGAACAATGATTTTGGTCAGCGAGTTGCAAAAAGAGAACGTTCCTTTCCCAATTTCCCGAACCCCTTTCGGAAAGTTGATCGTCGTCAACGAGTCGCAGAACTCAAACGCCGCGTATCCAATTTCAACGACCGATTTCGGAAGAACGAATTCTCTAATTGATCGACAACAGAAAAACGCGTCGATTCCAATTGTTTCTAATCCGTCCGGAAGAATAATTTCCGTCAACGACTTGCATCGCGCAAACGCCAGCGATTCAATTCTTCGTACGGTTTCGGGAACGACAAAGCGCGTTTTTTTAATAAGCGGCGGAACGAAAACGAGGGTTTCTTCGTCTTTGGAAAACAGAGCTCCGTCGACGGAGCGAAAGGCGGAATTCGCTTCGTCTACTTCAATTTCTTCTAATGATTCGCAACGGGACAGCGCGTTTTTTGTTATTTTTTGAAGAGACGACGGAAGGAATATTTTTCGCAACGGGGGAGCGGGGTAGAAGGCGGCCATGCTAATCGTTTCGACTCCGTCCGGAACGACAAGCGACGCGCCTTTTCCCGTGTATTTCTTGAAAACTTTTCCGCCGTCGGCAAGTTTGTAATCGGTTGCCATAACGCGTCGACCTTTCTCTTGATATTGGTTAAGTTTTTGTTGAAACGGGGCGTCACGCCGTTTTCATTCGAGCGCCTCGAATTTGATCCCGTTCTCTTTTGCGTATTTCTCCGCATAAGATCCTTTGGGCGCGCGAATTGTCAAGACGTCGTTCTTGTCAAACGCGTAAGTCGATATATTTTGGACACTTTGCGGAATAGAAACTGTCGTTAACGAGGAGCAGCCTTCAAACGTCGACGTTCCGATTTCAGCGACGCCTTCCGGAACGTCGATCGACGTTAACGAGGAACAGTTCAAAAACGCGCCGTTTCCAAGTTCTTTGACGCTATTCGGGACGATGATCGACTTGATTTGGGAACAGTTCGCGAAGGCGAAGACTCCTATTTTTTCGACGCTTACGGGGACGTCGATTTTTTCGTTGTTCATTCCTTCCGGGCATTGAAGGAGCGTCTTCCCGTCTTTGGAAAACAAAACGCCGTCTTTGGAACTGAATTGCGGGTTGTCTTTCGCAACTGCGATCGACCTAAGCGAACCGCATGCGGTGAACGAATTGTCCCCGATTTTGACGACGCCCTCGGGAATAACTATCGATTCCAACGCGGAACAGCCGCGAAACGCGTCTCTTCCAAACGACGCGACGCTTTTCGGAAGCGCTACAGACGTTAGCGCGGAACAATTTTCAAACGACGCGCGCGCAATCGACGAAACCCCTTCCGGCACGACGACGGACTTTAGCGCGGAACATCCGCTAAACGCGTAGTTGCCTATGCTTGCGACGTTTTTCGGAACGACGATCGACGTCAACGAGGAGCATTTCTCAAAGAGCGAGTCGGGTATTTTTTCAAGCGACGGCGGAAGATCGACCGATCGGAGCGCGCGGCATCCTTCAAACGCGGCTTCTTCAATTTCCGCGACGCTTGTCGGAATCGCGACCGACGTTAGCGAGGAACAGTCGTAAAACGCGTAAGCGCCGATTTGGACAAGCCCTTCCGGCAACTCGATCGACGCGAGCAAGGAACTGTCCTCAAACGCCTCGTTTCCGATTCGCTCGACTCCTTTGGGAACGACGTAACGCTCGTTTTTTCGTCCCTTGGGATATTTCAACAACGTCTTTTGATCCTTGGTGAAAAGAACCCCGTCGACGGCGCGGTAGTCGGGATTGTCGGTCGAAACGTCGATTGACGTCAGCGACGCGCAGTCGTCGAACGCGCCCGGTCGAACGACGTTGACGCTTTTGGGAAGTGTGATCCGCGTCAACAACGCGCCTCTGACGAAAGCGTCGGGGGCGATTTCTTCAACGCCGTCCGGAACGGCGAATTCGTCCCCGGAGTCGAGATATTCCTCAAGAACCTTCCCGTCGTCGCTGAGTTTATATTTCGCGCCTGCCGCGTCGCCGTCTCCGGATTGAGCGTAACCTGGCGTCGTCAATCCCGCCGTTGTCGCCGTCAAAACGACCGCCGCCGTCGCCCAATATAAAAAACTCCAAGCGTTCTCTTTTTGCTTCAACATCTTCAAACCCTTCATTGAAAAACGCCGACGTCGCGTCTGTTTGGACATAAAAAGACGCCCCGTCCTGCCGATTAGTATACCATACCGACCGACAAAAGGGGCGTCCGCATCCAATTCAAAAGTGATTTTGCCGATTCTTGTCGTCAAAAAACGACGTTCGAATTACAGTTAGTAGAAGGAAGGGAGACGACTAAGCAGAAGGAGCAACCCCACAAGGGAAAGAAAAATCCCAACTGTAATAGTCAAATTACTCCAGAAGTCAATTGCGCCAATTTGATTATTTTGGGGTATAATACCCGAATTTTTCCACCTGATGAATTTAGATGTTCCCCATAAGACAATAGGTGTTAAATACGATAATAAGGTTAAAATGAAGAATATCGCCGTTAGGTAAGAGAAGGGGGAGCGAACAAATTCATTTGGTAGTTCTTCTTCCCAGTCATGTGTTATGTTGAATTCCAGTGGAAAGGCGGATCGACAAAATAAAAAAGAACTTATAAAGATCATTAAACCAATCTCAAACTCTAACTGACTGTTTATAAACAACACTGATTTTGATTTCTCTATTTTTACGTCAGCGTTCTTCTTCAAGAGTTCTGCTTTGATTGTTTTGCACTTTTTTGTAAATGTGATTAGAGTAACAATAAAAACAGCGATATATAGGGATAGAAGGCCTCCGTCTAGTAAGTCGAAACGGTGGAGACGTACATAATGCACAGCGCTTAGGACGTGAGAATGTAGTCCTGCTCCAGTATACAATATAAACACTATACCTAAAGTACTGCAACATGTAGCAAGGATTATTAGCAATTGATTAAATGTCATTCCCCGTCTGTTTTTTGAATTGTTCATTGGCGATCTTCCAATTCCGAATTGGTTATTGTGTGTTTTTTAAACTATTGATGAACGTCATTTCGTAAATGGCTTGTCTTCAACTTCAAAAGGACTTTCGGGACGACTGCGTGGGAATTCGTCAAGTTCGGGTTTCGCGAGCCGATAAACCAAGCTACACATAAGAATAACCATGAGGGAAGCAAGAAAAATTATATAGACATTTAATTCATTAATTTCTCGTTCTTTTATTGCTTTTTCAGACGGATTATCTCCCTTTTCAGGCGATCTGTTTGACGTCTTTTCTTTTTGTCTCACTTTCATCAATCTTGCTGTAGAAAAATATATAATGACGATAAAGCAGATGATCCACAAACTCAATAGAACCGCGTCCACGTGATCGAATTGATGCGGGTGAAAAGTGGGCCATGCGATAGGATTGGCGAAAAGTAAACTTTGCGTAACGTAAGACATAGAGCCTCCTTAAATATGGTGAAGCTGCAAATATAGTCGCCTTTGGCGACATAATAAAATGACTTCTAACAGGATAAAGGTCCCATACTGGGCGGGTGTGACGGCTCAAGGGAAATAGGAGGCTTTGCGTAAGGTTGTGCATATGATGTCTCCTGAGATTTGTTTTATCGGTAAAACGGTTGATTTTGCATTTGAAGGTTTGAAGGGAAAAACGAGCTCTAATAGAGCTGAACAAGTTTTGCCGTTACAAACGATATGCAGAGGATCGTCCGACGTTGACGCTTTTGAGAAGCATGATCCGCGTTAACAACGCGCCATGAACAAACGCTTCGTTTTGGATTTCCTTGACGCCTTCCGGAACGATAAACGTCTCTCCGGAACCGAGATACTCTTCCAGAACCTTTCCGTTGTCGCTGAGCCGATATTTAGTCGGTTCGTCGGCGCGTGCCGCGAACGCGTTGAACGTCAGGCAAACGCCCGACGCCGCGACAAGCGCCGAAAAGAGGACCGTTTCTGATAATTTCCGATTGTTTCGCATCGTTAATTTATTCCTTGTCGCCGTCCCGTTTCTTTTCCAGAGAAAGATCCCGAAGCATTTCCCTTGTCGTATGCGTTTGCAGGATATGCTTGTAGAACATGATCCAGCTTTTTTCCTTGTCTGGGTTGCGTCGATAGCAGGGATCCGCGCTTTCCAGGTCCCGCTCCTCGTTGAGGAATCGTCCGCCGTCGGGGTCGCCCGCGAGACCTTTAGACCAGCCTCGCCGTTCTTCGAGCGCCCATTGGACCGAATGAAGCCATTCGTGCGTCATCGGCTCGCCGTCCGGCTCGTTGATCGCGGAATCGGTTTCCCAATGGAACGAAATAAACGTCGCGCCGCGCGTGTGGGGATCCCAGACGCCGATAGCGCCTCCGAAGCAAAACAGCGGAATCCGATCGTTGGGCGTATCCTGACGTTCCTCGTTCGTTTTCACGAAGACCATAATCGTTTCAGCGGAGTTTTCCTCAATTTCCGGAAGAATTTTGAGCGTTTCGATCGGTCCGACCCAATAGCTTCCGTCAATGGAAGTCAGCTCGGTCAGCGTCGCGTCGACGACTTCCAGCGTCCAATCGATTCGAAGCCAACCGTCGGAAAAATCCTGAACGAAGTCGGCAAATCCGTTCATTCCGCGCTCGATTCGATCGATTTCCTCTTGCGTATAAGACGCGCGGCAACGTCGGCGCTCCCCGTTTTCCTCCCAGGAGAAATCGAGATTCTTAACGACGAACGCCTTGACGCGCCATACGTTCGCTTTGGACGGATCTTCGTTTTTGGCGACTTTCGGACGCAGTTCCGCAAATTTCCCGCGGACCTGGATTCGCGTCGCGGGATCCAACGCGCCCGACTCGTACAGCCGTTCGTATTGAAGCAGCGCGTCGTCCCAACGTTCGGCTTCTTCCAGCGCGGCTATTTGCGCCGTTTGGGTTTGAATCGACGTTTCGATCTTGTCGGCGTCCTCGTCGGCGAGCGCGACGTTCGCCGTCTGGAAACCGCGTTCCGGGCGTCGGTCGCCTGTTCCGAAAAAGCCCGCGAGCAGGGCGAACGCTCCAAGAAAGAGCGTAAAGCGCGCGATACGGATGATGTTGCGTTTCATTTCGACCTCCAAGGCGTCGTTGCGATAATCGCGAGAATTGAAACGCGCCCGTCGACGAGACGGCGTTTTAAAGAAGCGTTTCTTTCTCGCTCGTTCGATTATAGAGGAAATCAAGCGCGATAACAACGCGATTCGAGAAAATGTAGAGAAAAGATTTTTGCCGCCGACGTCGCGAAAAAACGCGTCGACAAGCGTTGAACCTGCCGACGCGTCGCGTGTCGTTCATGCGTTTGGGCGTCGCCGCAGTCGTCCGATCCGTTCCCCGCCGGGAACGACTTGACGCTTGCGTCGACGCGCGTTATTCCGCCTTGCCGTACATGTATTTTTTCGCGGCGCCCAGCGCGTTCTTAAATTTTTCTGCGGCTTGCGCTTTCTTTTCCGCCGGTTGGGCGTCCCGCCGTTTATCGTCCGTTTTGCCCGGCACGACGGGCGGGTAGTCGAAGATTTTGGGGCCTTTGCCCGTCGCGCCGGCTTTTTGCTGGACGACGACCGCTTCCATGAGGTCTTTGAACCACAAGATTTTCGCGAGTTCGTCGGGCGTCGTCAGTTCGAGCCAGCTGTCGACGGTCAGCTCAAATTCGCGAAGCAGGCCCGACAAAGGCAGTTCTTCCATCTTCGCGCTCGCGCGAAGGCTGTTGTAGAACTTCTGGAAATTCTGGAGATCGACGGCGATCGCGTCGAGTTTGGCGCGCTTTTTCTCCGCGGGCGCGGCGTCGTACGCTTTCATCCGCGAATTGAACCACTGCATGATCAGAAGCTGAATATTTCGCTCGACCGTCGTCGTCTTTTTCCGCGTCTTTCCGTTTTCAATCCCTTTTCGACGCGCTTCCCAACGCTCGAGAAGCGCCGGGCCGGGCGCGACGTCGCGCGATTCGACGTACTGTCCCGCGCGTTCGCCGGAGCCTTCGACGACGTAGTCGACGCGAAGATAGGGCAATCGGCGTTCGTTCTCGCTCCACGCCGCGACCTTTGCGTCGCGTCCGGAAAGGAAGATTCTCGACGCCTTTTTAACCTGCTCGGGGAGTTCGTAAACCGTCTCTTCCGCGTTTTCCGGACTAGGAATCGAAACGCTCCCGACGTACATGTCGAAGAGCTTTTCTCGCGTTTCGGGCGACTCCTTGCTCAGATCGCGCAACGCCAGCCAGCCGATTTTCTTGTCG
>JAFZNK010000339.1 GCA_017550965.1 Thermoguttaceae bacterium | reverse complement strand
TCTAGAAGAATCTGTTCAAAAGAAAGCGAACACGACTATCAATTACAACGTAAAAGAATTTTCCAGACATGGTTCCGCGCCGAATCGCCGTTTGACTCTTTCTGGTAATTGTCGGGCGTTTTTTGAAATCGTCGGGACGGTTGGACGCTTAAGCGCGGCCGCCGTCGCCTCGCGTCGACGGCTCACGGCGCTCCGCGCCGATACCGGTTCCGACGTTTTGTCAAAAGCAATTCTCCGCGTTAATCAACGACGTCGTCATAACAACCAAAACGCGCCCCGCGCGAAGCGCGGAGAGCCGTCGACTGGAATCGACGTTCGGCTCGTAAGGGCCGATAAAACCAACGATTAAAGCCAAGCTCCGCCCTATTTGCCTGCAGCGTCCGCGCGACTTCGCGCGCTACCGCTTGCGGCTCTTATGACGTCAACGCGCCGCGCGTCGCTTGGGGTTGCCGGCGGCTTTCATTTTTTCGCGGTCTTCTCCGCGTACAACTTGAACAAACGCGCGCCGACTTTCCGCGCTTTACTTCAAATACTTTTCAAAGAACGCCTGAATCTTGTCGAAGGGAATGACGTCCATTTTATAGTATAAATCCGTGTGGACGGCGCCGGGTATAATCAACAATTCCTTGTTTTTCGGAAACTTTTCGTCGGAAAAGTTATTGTCGATCGTCATCGCCGCATAAGCGTCCCGACTCATATAGCACGAGTGCGCTTTCTCTCCGTGAATCATCAGCACGGCGCTGCGTATCTCGTTGACGTATCGTAAGATCGGTTGATTAAGAAAGCTAACGCAACCGACAACGTTCCACCCGGCCCCGCCGCCGACCGAACGAGGATGAAAACCAATCGGTTCGCGATAATAAGCGACGTAGTCTTTCATGAACTGCGGGGCGTCCTCCGGAAGCTGATCGGCGTCGGGCAAGCCTCCCGCAAGTTTGTAGGTTCCGTTTCGATAGTCTTCGGTTCGTTGGGCGTTCACGGCGACTCTTTTGGCGTGGCGCGCTTCTTCGTTGTCTTCGGAATCGTAGTAACCGTTGGCGGTTACGCGCGACATATCGTACATCGTCGACGTAACGGTCGCCTTAATGCGCGTGTCGAGCGCGGCGGCGTTAAGCGCCATGCCGCCCCAACCGCAAATTCCGACGATTCCGATACGTTCGGGGGCGACGTCGTCGCGGGTCGACAAGTAATCGACCGCCGCCTGAAAATCTTCGGTGTTGATATCGGGAGAGGCCATATATCGCGGCTCGCCCCCGCTCTCGCCGGTAAAAGACGGGTCAAACGCGATCGTTAAAAAGCCGCGTTCCGCCAATTCCTGCGCGTACCGCCCGGAAACCTGTTCCTTAACGGCGCCAAACGGTCCGGAAACGGCGATCGCGGCAAATTTTCCTTTCGCGCCTTTGGGCAAGTAAAGATCCGCCGCCAACGTTATGCCGTAACGATTGACAAACGTTACTTTGGAATGATCGACTTTATCGCTCTTTGGAAACGTTTTATCCCATTCGGAAGTCAGCTTGAGCGGTTGGGGAGTCATTGTCATCGTTGGTCTCCTAAAAATTTCACATTAACGGTCAAAATCGAACAACGCTCCGCGTTGCGCGAATTTTCCGCGTTTTAGCGCCGGAACTCATTCGAAGACGCCGTCCAAATCGACGGAATCGTCTTCTTTTTCCTCGTCGTCGAAGAAGTTCTCGTCTTCGTCTTCTTCGTCGTAGTAACCGTCTTCGTCGTCCTCGTCATAGGAGACGGACGCCTTCAACAACGACGCGCAGATTCTCGCGATACGATCGTTCGAGTTCTCGCCGATCTCGACGATCTCTTCGGCGGTCGTCTTATAGAGATCCGGTTTGTCGTTAACTTCGCCGATCTTCTTAATTGAATCGGACGCGTCGGTATACGCGTCGTAACACCACGGACATTTTCTGAAATCGTCTTTAAACGTCTCGATCGCCTTGTTAAAGTCGTCGAGACTTCCCTCCTCGTCGGCGATTTTTTCAAGGACGCCGACCGTTCGCGCGGCGATTATCATACTCGCGCGAACGTCGTCGTCTTTTTCAATGAGATCGTCGACAAAAGCGGCGTAGTCGTCGTACTTGTCGGGGTCTTTTTTCACAAGTTCCGCAAGCGCGTCCACTTTGAGTTCCGTCAATTCCTCGAGCGAATGTTCGGTCGTGTCGTCGTAGTTGGCGAAATAGTCGTCGATCAGTTCCACGACGCGACCGTATTGCTCGCGAATCAGCGCCGCCTTCGCGTTG
>JAFZNK010000338.1 GCA_017550965.1 Thermoguttaceae bacterium | reverse complement strand
CAAAATAATCGCGTCTTTTTCGGGACTGACAAAAGGTCCTAACGGGGAGTCGGACGTCGCGACCCAAACTTGATAGTTCGGATCGCGCGTGTCGTTTTTCGACCACGTGAGATAATACCGATCGTTACGGTAAAAGACGTAGGTTCCTTCGAAGAAATTTGGAGGCGTTATGTCTTTCTTCGTATCAAGTTTGAGTGAAACCATATCGTCGTTCAACTCGCAGACGCATAAGTAGGAATTGCCCCAATAGAGGTAATTCTTCCCGCTCTTGGGATCGCAAAAAACGTACGGATCGATTTCGACGCCCGGTCGTCCTTCCGGATGAAGATTATGTCCGACAATCTCGCCATGATCGACAAACGGACCGACGGGATCGTCTCCCACCGCCACGCCGATTTTTTCGTTGGCGCAATAGTAAAAGTAGTATTTAAACTCGCCGTTTCCGACTTCCTTCTCAATAATCGACGGAGCCCAGAATTTCTGATTCTCCCAATGAATATCCCGAGCTCTAAGAGCCAGCCCGTCGTATCGCCAATCGACAAGATTGTCGCTGGAATAAACGCAAAAACCTCGGGCTGACGACGTCGGATAGACGTAAGCGCGTCCAGTCTTGCGAGACCACAAGACTTCCGGATCCGCGTTCGCTCCCGGAAATATGGGATTATGATATTCCTTTTCGGACACGGGTTCGTCGCCAAAAGCGTATAACGCAGGTTCAACGGCGGCGACGCCGCTGGAAAGAATCAGAGTTTTAAGAATTTCGCGACGCGAAATGTTCTTGTCTAAATTCGACATAGGAAAGCCCTCTTCAATAATCGTTGAAACCAGTCTACTAACGAATACCAAAACCGTCTAATCCTCTCCCTAAAGTCCAACGGGATTTTTAGGAAATTGTGAGGAGAGTTTTACATGAATTGCGTTCAAAAAACGAAAGGCGCACGCCGCCGCGCGCGTAATTCAGGCGAACTTACAAAGGCCGTTTTTAAACCCCATCCCCACAAGCAAGTCTTTAAATCGTAATTCCACGAGAGAAAAACGAGAAAGATTCTCCTGAAAGCGATGTTCAACAAAAAGCCGACTGTCGGACGACTGTCTTGCGTCTCGTCTGGACTCCTGGAAAAGCGCCGCGAACAGTTCCTATTGTATACTGATAATAGTAGAAAACAAGTAAACAAGCGTAAATACTTCACGCCAGGCGAGAGACGTTTTTGCATTGCCATACGTTGCGAAACCGACATGGCCAGGAATTAGATCAGATTAACAGCATGATCTGCAAAAACACGGACAATTCAGAACGATTATTCATGGGCCCACATAGCGCCACTCTGTCAGCAACGCTAAACCAGATTACGCCCATACGCAACAAGGAAGATTCCATAAAGACATATGAACACGTCTTTACCCGAGTCCACTAATTTTACGGGTAACCAAAAAGACCACTTGAAAAAGAGTCGGTTTTTCGCCAAAACCTATACCTTTTGACCAATCACAACCTAAACTCTCTTACTTATTCCAATTCTACACTACAAGGACTTTTTGACAAGTAGAATACACTTTTCGTGGTTTAAAAACTATCTTTTTCTTTAAAAAATCGACATTTTCTATCTGGCCAAAATCTATAGGTTTTGGCATCACGATCAGATCATCTATTTTGTTTGACAACCTTTAATTTCGAGACGACTTATAAAAAGTCTCATTACTTCGCAGTTGTTTAAGGAGAGATTTATGACGAAATTCATTTTTCACGAAATGAGACGAGGATTTACTCTCGTCGAGTTATTGGTCGTTATCGCCATTATTGGCATTTTGATCGGCCTGCTTCTTCCCGCCGTTCAGGCGGCTCGTGAAGCGGCCAGACGTATGCAATGCACGAACAACCTGAAACAACTCGGGCTCGCGCTCCAAACTTACGCGTCGAGCAGTCACGATTCATTGCCCTACGGCGCGCATACGAACTGGACAAACACCTGGGCGCTTTCGCTTCTCCCAATGATCGAACAGGGCGCGATTTACGACGCCATCGACTGGAAATATGATATGACGCAGGAAGGGAACCTGGACTTGATGCACAAAACAATTTCGACCCTTCTTTGCCCAACCGACGACGAAGCGGAAACTATCACAGCCGATTGGAACAACGGTGGAGTCCGACAAGGAATGATGAAACGATATAATTACGTCTGTAACGTCGGAAACACAAGTATGACCATTTGGGCCTCTACCCCGTATTTTCCAGACACTGGCACGTTCATTCCCGGAACGTCGAAAAAATATGGGGGAGCTCCCTTCACATGTCAAATGACCAATCCTCCGAAGCCTAAAAAACTTGCCGCAATTAGCGACGGAACAAGCAATACGATGGCCCTCTCTGAGACAATTCAAGGACATGAACGCGCAGACTGGGACGGAAGAACCGGCGGTACAAGCGAACATGCGATCGATATTCGCGGATACGTGTTCCACCTAATCGGTTGTTGGTACTGCTCAGTTTACACGCCGAACACGTCCTCGCCGGACAACATAGGCGGTTGGAACGGTCTATACTGCGCAGCAGAGGAAACCGGCGCGCCTTGCGGTTCTGGACCGGGCGCGGTTATGAGCGCGCGTAGCTGGCATCAAGGCGGAGTCAACGTCGTTATGCTCGACGGAAGCGTTCGTTTCGTTAGCAACACGATCTCCTGGGACGTCTGGCAGGCCGCCAGCACGTCAAAGGGGAAGGAAACGGAAAACCTCAACTTCGACTAATTTGGAAAGGACGACGCGATGTCGCGTGATATTATTATTTCGGCGATTATAGGCTTCGTTATTGTCGCAACGGGTTGTTCCGGAGGCGGTCAGGCGAGCGTTTCCGGAAAGGTTACCCTCGGCGGCGCGCCCCTTGCGACCGGCACGTTAAATTTCGCTCCAAACGGCTCAGGAACTCCTACCGGCGCGTCCGTTAAAGACGGAGTCTATAAGATCCCCGCCAAACCCGGAATCGCACCCGGTTCGTACAAGGTTACCTGCAACTCCTTCGCCCAACCGTCTGAAGAGGAAATGGCCGCGATGATGGCGGGTAAAGGCGGAAACGTTTCGCTCGCCGACGCCATTCCGGCTTCCTGGAATGCGAACGGAATAACCGTCGAGATCAAAAAAGGAAAGAACTCTTTCGACGTCGATATTCCGGCCCAATGAGCCAAAATACCAACACGAAATGAAACGCTGGTTCGTGTTAAAGCTGAAACGGAACTCGAAAGAAAGCGATATTTCTTTTCGCGGTAAAAGCGACGCGACGCTCGACGTCGCGTCGTTTTTTCTTTATAATCCTTTTAATGATTTTCCTTCATGGATAAAAAGGCGCTATCGATATGACGTATAAGATCAAAAGCGCGGTCGTATTCGTGGCGATCGTATGCCTTTCTTCATTCAACTTGTCAATTTTCGCGTTGGAGAAGACGCGCGTCGAGGGCGACGCCGTTCCGCTGGCGTCCGTCGATTCGGTCGAAACGGGGGTGATCCTTTTGGGAGAGGCCGTCGACTCAGAATTGGTCGTCGGAGCTTGCGACTGGATAGACCGCTTTATAAACGAAGTTGTAAAACGATCGTTGCCCCGCGTTTCGACACGCGACCAAAAACGCGGTCTTTACTTTGCGTTCGGTGAAGACGGCGCGCGACGTCTCCGCGAGGCGTCGGGCGTTTCGTTCGACGTTGACCCAGGCGCGCAAGGATTCGTAATTCGTCGTTTGGACGGCGACGCAGGGTTCGTATGTTGGTCGCCGACAGCATTAGGGCTTCGATACGCGGTAATCGAGTTGATCCGCTCTTTGAGAATCTCGAACGGCGTAGTCTCCTGCCCGCTCGTTGAAGTCGTCGACGCGCCGACATTCGACTATCGAATCTATTACGTCAACTTCGCGTCGCATCTGCAAAACGCTTACAACGTCAACGCCGTTTACGACGTCGACTATTATCGTTGGAACCTGGACGATTGGAAAAAGCTGCTCGACAACGTTTCCGCGCTTCGTTACAATTACTTTGAGTTCTGGCTTGTCCCGGAATTAATGTCGCCGGAAGCGTTGACCGACGGCGAACTACAAACGCTATTCGCAGACACAATGCGCGAAGTCGTCGATTACGCGAAGAGCGTCGGCGTCACGGTTCACCCAATCGTCGCTGTTAACACAATCGGTCGCGGCTGGCACTATCATTGTCCGAACGTTCCGGAAGAAAAGGCCGAGATTCTCGCCCTCTGGAAACATTGGGTCAAAGCGCTTCCAAATGTTGACTCCTGGGGAATCTTCCCCGGCGATCCTGGCGGTTGCACACAAAACGGTTGTACGAAGAGAACGTTTGTCGACCTCGCGTTGGAGGTCGCCGCACTAGTTAAAGACGTCAACCCGAACGCAAAAATCGAGGTCGGCACTTGGGGCGATCCAATGGCCGGCTGGGGAACCCCGCTTTGGACTGGCGACGTCGAAATAGGCAAGGACGCAATGCGTTACTTCATCGAAAAATTGCCTGAATTCCCCAACGACACGTTCGTTAGTATTAACATCGGTTTCAGCCCCGATTGCCGCCCTGATCAAGTCGGTTTTTGGCGTCCCGGCGACGGCGACGGTCGACCGTTCGCAAAGGAGGCGGCGAAGGTTGTTCCCGTTCTGACTTGGGATTACAGCGTTACCGAAGGCGAGGATACAGTCTATCCGCATTGCCGCGTTCGTCGTCAGTTGACCGCACGTCATAACGAATTGGAAACAGGTTGCTACTCCGGCGGCATTGCTTATACAATGGCTCCGCGTCTCCAACTGCTGAACCAATTCGCCGCCTCAGAAATTTGGTGGAACCCTAATCAAACGGCGGAAGAGATTCTCGATCGATTCGGCGAATTTGAGTTCGGAGAGGGCGGCGCGATTATCGGTCGCCTGATCGAAGAGTTTGAGTGCGTCCCCGGCTGGGGATACGAACCAGCGCCGTTCCAGTATTCTCCGGAACGTTTATTCAACGCGATGACGAAACTTCTTGCCGAACTCGAAGTCGACAACGTCGGTTCCGTCGACTCGAAGCTTCCGTTTGCCCTTACGAGTGCCGAATACAAGAGCAATCTCCAATTCTTCGGACGACTCTTCCGCGACTTGGCGGACGCGTCAATTTCGCTCGGCAAGCTTCGAACGCTTCTCCGCGAATCAGGCGACGCACGGTT
>JAFZNK010000337.1 GCA_017550965.1 Thermoguttaceae bacterium | reverse complement strand
TTGTTTCCTTCGACGACGAAGAAGCCGCGACCAAGTTCTACGTTCCGAAACAAGAGAGCGGTTCCGGCGCTGTTCTCGACGTCGATTTCTTCTCCGATCTCGAACTGGTCGACGAGCTGTTTGAGGACTAAGTCGCGCGTCTCAGCCGACGATCTGCGGTTCTGAAAAACAGATAGTAACATAACGCGCGACGTTTTGGTTGGAGCCAAAACGCCGCGCGTTTTTATTGACCTTCCCACGAAGGCGGAAAAAGATACGAATCAGTTCCAATCGGCTCGTAAGATGCGAATCCCGAGTCGACGGAGATATTATATTGCCCGTTGCCAGACTCCGAGGCGGTTCCAAGGAGACCGATTCCTTTAAAGTCTGATAGAGAATTGGCGCTCACTCGTTGCTTGGTTTCGAAATTAACGCGGAGCCCCGTTTATTTGCGGCACGCCGCGCATAGTTCCTGCGCGCTAGCTAACTGTGGAAGCGCGGAACGGCTGTCCGTCGTCTGCTTGGCCAGATATCTAGCTTTTTTAAAAAACGCGGAACATTTTCCCCGCAAAATCGTCAAAGTTTAAACCGATGTTTTTCGGCGTTTTTTCGGTCCGTCTTTAAAAAAGTTGGCGTTTTTTTAAAAAATGGGCGTGTGGACCTTTAAAACAGTTGACGTCAGGCTCCCTTAGAGTAGAATATGTCATACTGGGTTGTTTTGGTAAATTGGCGACTTGCCGTCGCCGCAAACGACTTAATACATCTGTGACTGAAGCGTGATTATCGCGGTTTGTGCACAACAAGGAACAACAAAATGAACGTTTTCTCACTTCTTTCGTTTAGCGGGAAAAAGAACGACAATAAACGCGTCGAATCGCGTAAATTGCGCCTCGAGGCATTGGAAGATCGCCAATTATTGTCGGCGGACGGTCTTGCGCCGGCCTTTGGTGCCGTTTTGAATACCGGAGCCGAACCAAAAACAATCTTCGTCACGACTCCAAACGACGTTAAAGACGCAAACGACGGCTATACTTCTCTTCGAGAAGCCTACGCTTCGGCTTCCGACGGCGATACAATCAAGTTTGATCTTAGCGAATATGACGGGGCCTACGACGTTGAAGGCGCCGTTTCCCTTAACGACACGTTGTCTATTCAAAAGAGCATAACGATCGACGGTCAGATCGACGGCGGCGCGAACATCGTTGTTGACGGAAAATCCGGCGCGGGAAAAGCCAGCGGATATTACCGAATACTGACGGTTGGCAACAAAAGCGCGGTCTGTCTGAACAACCTGACGTTGCAAAACGGGAGAGGTATTAACCCTAACGGCACCCAGGTTAACGGTAACGTCGGCGGCGCCGTCTACGTTAGGATCGGTTCCGACGTTACGCTCAACAACGTAACGTTAAAGAACAACAGTGGCAACGACGGCGGCGCAATTGGTCTTGAGTCTAGTAGCTTGAAGGCTACGGGCGCCACGCTTACCGTTAACGATTGTTGGTTCGAAGGAAATAACGCTCGCATGAAATCTGGCGGAGCGATAAACGTTGTTTCCAATTCGAACGTTACGATTACGAATACCACGTTCAAGGACAATTATGCGAATTCTGGCGGCGCAATTGGTTTCGTTCAGTCCAACATTGTGGACGCGACCAAACCGACGACCCTTGTTCTGGACAACGTTGTTTTTGACAGTAACGACGCTCAAGGGTCCAGTATTGAAAACGCCCAAACGCATAACGGAGGCGGCGCTGTTTACGTAAAGGGCTACGACTCCGTTACGATCAAGGATTCTACTTTTAGTGGCAACACCGCGAGACGTCAGGGCGGCGCGATCCGACTTGTCGGAGACAACTGCGTTTGCACGATCGAAAACACGATCTTTAGCGACAATCAGAACTATGGAGAAAGCAGCGACGGCGTCGGTGCCGCGATCTCGTTGGAAGCGGGCTCGCTCAAGGTTTCAGGATCGACCTTCGAACGCAACGCTACCAGTAACCAGGGCGGGGGTATCTATGTCTCTGGCGGAACGCTCGGCACATTGGATCCCGAAACGTCCGACGCGTCTTTTGGAACGTTTACGGGCAACACGGCTACCCAGGGCGGCGCTGTCTACATCGCGATTTCCCAAAGCGGCGACGTCGCCTCCGTCGGCGGCGCTACCTTCAAAGAGAACGAGGCGACGGAAGGCGGGGCGGTTTACGTCTACTCCGGAGCGTTCGCCGCGACGGACAGTTCGTTCAGCGACAACGACGCGACTGACGGCGGCGCGATCTACGTCGGCGTGAACTCTAACAACCAAAACTATCTAGCCCCGACCGTTACGCTCGACGGAGTCGACTTTAACGGCAACGGCGCGGAAGCCAACGGCGGCGCGATCTACGTCTGGCGAGGAACCCTCGACGTCGACGGCGGCTCTTTTGAAGAGAACACGGCGACAAACGGCGGCGCTATCTACGTTGACGGCGGAACCGTCGACGTTGAAGGCGGCGCGTTTAACAGGAACGTAGCGGAAAACGGCGGCGCGATTTACAATAAGAGCGCGACGACGTTGGCGAACGCTTCGTTCAAAACCAACACGGCGGAAAACGGCGGCGCGGCCTTCGCGGCGAGCGGAACAATCGCCGCTAGCAAGAACGTTTTCGAAACCAACGTCGCGACGAAATACGGCGGCGCGGTCTACGTTGTCGCCGACGCTGAATTCGTCGTCGACGACATGTCGACGACAAGCGCCGGATTCCTTGGCAACAAAGCGACGCGCGGCGGCGCGATCGCCAACTTTGGAACGGTCGATATCGACAATACGTCCTTCTCCTCCAACGTCGTAACGGCGTTGGTAAAGAACCCGACCAACGGCAGTTTCGGCGGCGCGATTTACAACGCTGGAGACGCTACGATCGACAAGACTGCGTTTGACGGCAACAAAGCTATTCAGGAAGGAGGCTTGCCGATTGTTAAAGACGGAGTTTTGAGCGGTTACAGCGGGGGCGCGATTTACAATAGCAAGGGATCGATCGTCGCTTCTGAAATTGAATTTACCGGCAACTATGCGGGCAAATACGGCGGGGCCGTTTCGAACTTCGCGACGTTTTCCGCATCGGCCTCGACGTTTAAAAACAACGTCGCTGGCGTCGGCGGAGCGGTCCAAACTTCCGGGACCGCAGACCTTGACGGTTGCGAGTTTACCGGAAACGTCGCGCTCAAGACGACAAAGCCCGTCGCTTCCGGCAACGTCGATTTCGGCGGGAACGGGGGCGCGATCTTTGCAAGCGGATCTGGCAAGAGCGTGAAAATTACCGGCGAGACGACCTTCGACGGCAATCAAGCGGCTAACGCGGGCGGCGCGATCGATTATATCGGCGGATCGTTGGCGTTTAACGGCGATCAGACGACGTTTGAGAACAACGTCGCCAGAACGATCGGCGGCGCGATCGTCGCAGCTGGTAAGATTGGCTTCGCCGACGGCGCAGACGCGAGCGCTTTCATCTTCTCCGGAAACCAAAACGCGACTGTGGACGCCGGTTCGCTCGACGTTGATTCGAATTTCCATAAGGCGGCTGAAGCCGCGCAGGGCGCCGCCGGTTTCTACGCTCCGACAGTCGCGATTACGTGCGACGTCGCCGACGGCGACATTACGACGATCGCGGAGACGTTCTTTGCCGATCCGTACGATCCGA
Organism: Thermoguttaceae bacterium; assembly: GCA_017550965.1. Classification (GTDB taxonomy): domain Bacteria; phylum Planctomycetota; class Planctomycetia; order Pirellulales; family Thermoguttaceae; genus RUG369. Next base: position 342 of record JAFZNK010000337.1, on the reverse strand, counting down.
ACAGAGAAGAAGGCGCGTTCAAACGCGACTTAGTGGACACGTTTGTCAGCTATAAAGTCGCGACGTACAACACGATTAGTTACGCCGACCTCGTTTCTTCTTTCGAGACGGCTCCGAGAACGATCGTCGTGGAAGTAACTAACGGGGAGACGGTCAAAGACCCGGTCAGATTGAACAAGAACGGCTCGATTACTTTAGATTCCGGTTACAACGTCGTTCGTTACTACGATCAGAACGCGCCGGACGTGATCTTCCGCGCGAACGTTTTTGTCGACTCCGACTCGACGAGTCTGAGCGTGTCGAAAATTGACGTCGAAGGAATCGATCTTGGCGGCGGCGATC
>JAFZNK010000336.1 GCA_017550965.1 Thermoguttaceae bacterium | reverse complement strand
TCTTCGATTTCGTAAGCCTCTTGTGAAGAGTATTGTTCACGTTTTGGTTGATTACCATTCATTGACTGAAGCCACTTCTGATATTCGGCTAAAATGACGTCTTCTTTTCTGACAATCTCCTCAATACTGAGTCCAGAAAACTCTTTTGCAACCGCGCTCTCAATCTCGTCGTCTTTCGTAGTTCCAAACAACTCAAAAGGTGGAACTGCGTCAAACGAAGCGCTTGATTCACCGTTCGTTTGTTTTCCACCGTTACCTCTTCGTCCGATTTCGGCGTCAAGCTCTTCCTTCGCGCCCTTGCGCATTTCGTCGCAGATCAGCAGGTCTTGTTCAAGCTTTTTTCGCTCGCGTTCCTCATTTCGCCTATCGAAGAACTTACCGAGTTCAGTCCACTTTCGGAGAAGATACTCGCGAATAAGCGAAAAAGCCGAGTCGATACCGGCGCGCAATTCTTTGAGCGCGGCGAGAGAGAGTTTGGTAAAGTCGAAATTCCATTTCATTGAAATTACGCCCTCCAGGTTCCATAGGGCGTAACCCACTCGATGGGCTCTGGCATATACACCGGGTCGGAGTCAGACCGTCTTTTTCTTTCCGCCGCCAGCATCGATTTGAAATCTTGAAAGAACGCTTCGCCGTCCGCTTTATTGGCGTCGTATTCGTCGGTCGCTTTCTTATAGGAAGCTTCCGCCCAGTAACTCTCTCTTTTCGGAGCTTCTCCGAGTCGCTTGTCGAACCACCGCTCGCGCATATCTGGGATAATGGCGGCGAGATCGTCGAAGTCGTCGCTATTGTATTGGGCAAGGAGAGTGGAAAGCTGGGTTAGATTATCCGGGGTAAAGGTTCCGTACGGCGAACTGATTTCCACCGGCTTGCGTTCATATTGCGGGTCGTCCTTGCTCTTTTCCTGATGGAGCTTGTCGATCGCGCCACGCGCCTTATCGTAGAATTTGTCAACGTCTTTGCCGTTCGTCTTCCATGCATTTTTAGCTCTATTGAAATTCATTCTCTTATCCTCATACGCGTCCTTTTGCGGCTCGCGCGCTTTAATTTGTTCCGTCTTTTCCTTTTCAGCGGCGTCAAGTTCGCCGCGCAGTTTAAGAAGCTCCTTTTCCGTCGCGTCTCGATAGGTCTCGATCCAGTCGTCGATCGTTTCGAGCGTCGTTCCATGGAACTCCGCTGGTACGGGCGCATATTCTGGATCGTTCATTCCCTTTCTATTCGCCGCCTTCTCAGCCGCGCGTTCCGCCTCTTTAAGAACGTCCTTGTCGAGTTCGTCCTTCCATCCGTCTTGCCAGTCTTCGAGCGCTTTCAAATTGACGGTATACCCGGCGTCTGGCGTTAGAATACGCTCCGCCTTTTCCTTGTCCGTGAGCTTGTCGTTCTTCCAGACGATCTCATAGCGCGCCGCGCCGAGCCAAGACTTTTTGAACGACTCCGGCTGTTTGAGAAAGTAATCCATAAACGAAGTGGAACCCGGAACCTGTCTGTATGCCGGTTTGCCTGTTCGCGTTTCGTAGTCCTTTTGCGCCTGATAATAGTATTTGAGTCTGGTAGAAGCCGATAGATCGTCCCAACGTCGCTTCCAGCCTTTTTGCTTTGCCTGCGCGTTGTACGCGTCTTTGGCGAGCTTGTCGAAGTCGGCGTTTGCGGCTGGGCGTTCCGCTTGCAATTCAACGGGGTTTCCATCTTCGTCCGTGAGTTCCACATAGGGAACGAGCGTGCATCGGCAGTTCGGATGGATTGGCGGACGACGCGCGTTCGCCATATCGTCGCCTTTCCAGATTTGCCCGTCGTAGGAGGCGCAGTGCGGGCATGTCTTTCCGTCGAGCGTGCCGATGAACTTCACGCCGTCGATTACGTCGGAGTTTGCGCGCATCGTCTCCATGCGGGTATTATTGGAGACGCCGTTAATAATCGTTCGCGCCATGCGCACGGCGTCGATCTTCGGCGTTGTGAAAATACCGTCGGCATAGGCGTCGATCGCGCCGCGCGCCTCTTTCGCCGTATCGTCGACCGTTAGCGACTCCACGCTTGCGCGCCTTGCATAACCCGCGAGTCGATCGAGATCGCTCCTTTGCCACCGCCAGAAGGTCTCCTCGAGCGTCTTGCCGTTGACGCCCTCGTTTTCAACGATTAAGTCGAGGTCTTTCTGCGAGAGCGTCTTGCTCATACGCGCTTCGCGCGCGCCGCGTCGAGCAAGCGCCAGCTCCTTAACCGTTTGCTTCGACGCCGTTCGCGCCACTGCAGTCGACGTCGCAATAATAAGAT
>JAFZNK010000044.1 GCA_017550965.1 Thermoguttaceae bacterium | reverse complement strand
GTCAAATTGAGAACGTTCGCCCTCCTCTATTCAAAACGCTTGCTTTCTAAAACGTTTGAATCTTCGTTTTACAGGAGCAGACGGTTACGACTGAGAGTCCGTCGCCTGACGTATTGCTTTTGCAAGTTGATCGGGACAGGAAGTCGGTTTCCCACCGCAGGAAATCCCCTTTAGTCTTTTCTCAACTTCTTCTGTTTTCATCCCTTCAACTAACCGAGCGATTCCTCGTAAATTTCCTTGACAACCTCCTTCAAAACTAACGTTGCTCAAGACTCCGTCATTAATTGAAAAAGTGATTGAACGTGAACACGTTCCAGACGTTTTATAAGAATAGTCCATTATTTGTTCTCCGTTAAGAATAGTTGACGCTTGTCTTAATACGCGAACATGAAAGCCGTTCGAAGACGCCAAACACAGCGCTCAATTGATCATTTCGACGTAGCAAACGTCGTTGTAAAAACGGCTTTTTCTCCAGCTTCCAGCGTAGACTTTTCTATTAGAATTGAAACGCCGGGATTCTTAGCGTCATAGTCTTCGTCAGTTTCGCATGGAATAACGCTAAAAGAAGCGCCGACAGAATGTTGTGTTTTAACAATCTTCTTTAACGTCACGCTTTGATCGTTTGGAGACGGTTGTGTTAAGACAACCGCGTCGTCGTTTACTTCAATCTGCGCCGTAGTGATAAATCGTCTTTCAATATTGGCGCTTTTGTCCGTTAAGGCTTCAAAAGAATCTTCGATTATTAAATCTCCGTTAGGAAGCAACGTCGCCTTTCGAATCGCCTTCGCAACGTCGTTTTTATAAACTGGCGTCAGATCGATCACCGCGACTGATTCTTCTCCTTTATTTCCAATTCTTGTTTCGATAAAACTTGTCTTTTGATTCGCCAACTGGAGAGCATTGTTAATTACAGGAACGCTATGGCCAAAATTATTATATCGTAACAACTTCCATCGATCAGAATTCTGAGAAACGCTCCAAAGGTTCATGCCTCGAGATTCAATTTTATGATAGTCTTCAGGACCAAGCTCGACAAACCAACGTACTCCGAGATCGTCGTAAACAAAGCCCCCCTCGTCCATATGCCCGTGAGGAGATTGAGGCGTTCCGCACTTGATTCCCAGGTATGCGGCGCTCTCTTTCCAATCCGTTCGAAATAACGCGACAGAACATAAACCATTGCCCAATCCGACATATCCCAGTTCATTGGGCGCCGATTGATTGGAAAAGTCGTCAAGGAGCGCGTCTGCGTATTTTTGATCGAAAGTCGGTCCCCAGAGAAGCGCGCAAACGGCCAGACGATCTCCAACTAAGGACGCGAAAGAACGTGTTCCTTTTGTGTTTTTTAACTTACCCTGTTCCAAAAGATAGGCTTTATTAATCTGATTATTTTCATTCCAGGCAACGTTAGGATTTCCAAGTTTTAAACTATACCAGAAAGTCGACGCTTCAAACATTTTCCCACCGCCGGAATCGGGGTAATTAAAGGCTAATCCGGTCGTTCCAAAAACATGTTCGTAGTAGTGGATCGATTTTAAAAAACCGTTGGCGTCGGAACGGCCAAAATCTGTTCCCAATGCCGAATTGAGGGCGCCAAACAGAAGAATATTAAAGCCGGTTCCGTACCCCCAGTATCCCGGCCCCTCGGTGTAATTGCCGTCGGGCTCATAAGAGGACATACTCCATGTAACGCCATTGAGCGCGTCGCAAATAGCGTCGATCGTTATTTCGCGATCTGTTTTCGATTCCTCGCCATAAATGGCAAGAGCGGCGTAAAGATCGCCGCACCAACAAACTTGATTCCAATTCGCCGTATTGAACTTCCATCCGCCCTTGACGTTTTGCGACTCTACAACGCCCT
>JAFZNK010000335.1 GCA_017550965.1 Thermoguttaceae bacterium | reverse complement strand
GTCGTTTTCCATATTTTCCTCCAGATTGCCCGATTGAATGAGCGCTTGAACATCTTCTTTTTCGAGTTTGACGCGCAAACTGCGCGCTTGCTCCTTAAAAAAGTAGACGAGTTCGCGAGCGAGGCTTTTTTCTCCCGCCGTCCACTTTCGTTTGATTCGCTTGAGCGCGCGGAACGCGATCCTGGGAAAACCGTCAAATTCTGCGGCGTCGTGGCGCGTCATGATTTCGTACATGGTTTCGAGGAACGGCTCCTGCGGAAGCTCGCCTTTGAGGCGCAGACTCGTCATATTGACGAATTTGACGGGAAAAGCAATCCCATATTCCGCAAAGCAACGAGGAAGTCCAAAAGAATCGCTCCAGGTTAGTTCTTCGAGGGTCTCGTCCGAACCGGTGTAGACGACGACCGGAATCGGTTGCGGGCTTACCTTCTGAGAATCTTCCTGCGCCTCGCGGGCCTCGCGTCTGCAGAATTCGCCGACGTACGTAAAGATCTGAGCCAACGTCGCCTTGTTTTCGCTCGGCGAGCTCTGACCTTTATGCTCGAGGATCAGCACGACCTTAACGACTTTCGTCGAGTTGCGCAAGGGGATCGTATAGATCACGTCGGCGACGCGTTTCTTTAGCGTGTCGCTGTAAAAATCGCTCGCTTCAATCGTGAGCTTATTCACTTGTAGGAATTTGACCTTGTCAGGAAAGAGGTTCTTAACGAAGGCGACCGCCAGTCGTTTGCTGAGATGCGCCGCGTGGAACATATGGTCGCTCGGCGACAGGACGCGTTCGGAGTCTTCGTGCTCTTTCCCCTTATTCTCGGCGTTCTCCTTTTTTTCGGTTCTCTTCCCCTTGCCCTTCGACTCGACCGTCGTCGAATTCAAGTCGTCTTGCTCGTTCTCGTTTCGTTCCGTGTCTTTGGTCATTTTCGAATCTCCGATGGTTGCGTTCCTTTCGCCGCGATCCGCACAGGAACGAACTGCGCGCTATTATATCCCAACGACTGAAAAAAGTAAACAATCGCCGCGCGAATTGGTTTCGGCAAAGTCGAGGTCCATTTTGATCCGCGATTAGAGTAAGAAGGGACGCGGCGCCCCTTTTAAGCGCGTCGAAAAGCGATACAATAGAACGAACGTATCGTAACGACTTGTCGCGGGACGGGTCGCGGTCGACGTTGCGCGGGATTGCGCGAGGTTTGTGTTTTTTTAGCGACGAGAGTTTAATTATGTCGGACGATCATTCTTTTAACGCGGACGCGAGCGCTTCGAGCGCGTCGTCTCAGAGCGCCAATTTTCCGGAACAAGAGACGCGTATTATCGAGCGGTGGCGTGAATTGAACGTCTATCAGGAGTCCCTCAAACGCCGACGCGACTCGAAGCTCGGCTCCTTCGTCTTCTACGAGGGTCCGCCGACCGCGAACGGCGTGCCGCACCCGGGACACTGCCTCACACGCGCCATTAAGGACCTCTATCCGCGCTATAAGACCATGAAGGGCTACTTTTGCGAGCGCAAGGCGGGCTGGGACACGCACGGTCTGCCGGTCGAGGTCGAGGTCGGCAAGGAGTTGGTCGCGGCAGGGCTGATCGCGGAGAACTCGAAGGAAGAAATTGAAAAATTCGGGATCGAACCGTTCGTTCACCGTTGCATTGAGAACGTCTTCAGGTATACTTCGCAGTGGGAAGAGCTCACGGAACGGATCGGCTTCTGGGTCGATCTGAAGAACGCGTACGTTACGTACCACAAGTCTTTCGTCGAAAGCGTCTGGTTTGCGCTCAAGAATTTCTTCGATCGCGGACTTCTCTATCAGGGTCACAAGATCGTCTGGTGGTGGGCGCAGGGCGGCACGGCGCTGTCCTCCGGCGAGGTCGGCCAGGGCTACCGTCAGGTCGGCGATCCTAGCGTCTTTGTACGCTGTCCGCTCGTCAACGACGGCGGCGTAAAGCTCTTCGAGAACGTCGATCTCCTTGTTTGGACCACGACGCCCTGGACG